>JANYAN010000454.1 GCA_025361305.1 Burkholderiales bacterium | reverse complement strand
GTCGTTGAAGCAGGTGTAGCCAAATACGTACTGCAAGGCGTCGGCCTGCGAAACATGGCGAGGCACCTTGCGCCCGATGATCACTGCCAGCTCTGCCTCGTAGTCGAACTTGGTCGAGACTTTGGGCGCGATGCCCGGGGCACCATGCGCCACCAGTGAACTCTTGCCGCGGTAGAAAAACCACGGGTAGTCAGGCTTGTCGCGGCCCCCTTCTTTTGCATGGTCGAAATAGTTCAGGCCGAGACAGATGATCTTGCCAGGCTCGGGCACCGCCGGCGCGTAGATCAGCGTAGCCAGAGGCATTCTCGGCGAGTTCGAAGTGATGGCGGCGCGCCCGGTGGCGACCGGGTCTCGGCCAGCCTCCAGTTCGGCACGCAAATCGGCCGCGATGTCGATCGCTGCTTCGCCCTCGACAACGGCCAGGCGCGGCTTGCTGTCGCGCAGGTGGGTGATAAAACGCATGAGTGTGTCCTTAGAGAGAAGAAGCAAATAAGACGGCACGCTGCGCCTGTTTCAGGCGCGGGCTGGACGGGAGCGAGATGCCCCATTGATCCACACGGCCAGGCGGCCAGGTCCAGTCCGACGGACCGCCGGCGACGTAGCTGTCGTCGATCTGCTGGACTTCGGCGGTGTACTCGATGACGATGCCGAACGGGTCGATGAAATAGTTGAAGGCGTTGTCCCCGGGGCCGTGTCGGCCGGGACCCCACTCGATGCTGTGCCCGGCGTCCTTCATGCGGCCGCCCCCGCGCATCGCCGCGTCGAGCGTCGGCATCAGGAAAGCAACGTGATTGAGCGCGTCGTTGTCGGTATCGCCAATGGCCAGCGTATGGTGATCGAGATCGCAATTCATGAAGGCCATGATCCGTGTCCGGTCTGCCAGCACAAAGCCAAGTGCCCGCTCCATGAACCGTTGAGTGCCCGACAAGGCATGGCTGTTGAGCACCGCATGGGCCAGGCGCACCGGCTGATCGGCTGGTGGCGGCAGATCGGGTGCGCGCGAGGCATCGCCGTGCACGATTTCAAATCGACGGCCGTCTTCGTCGCGGACCACTAAAGAGCTGCCGCCTGCCGGGTTACCTGAAGGACCACGGCTTTCGATGCTGCCGCCTGCCGCGATAGAAGCCTGGGCAACCGCCTCAAGCGCGTCTGCGCTGCGGGCGCGCAGAGTCACCTGTCGCAACCGGGGGGCGCCATCCCGCTGGTGAAGGGCCAGCAGGTGATGGTCAGGTCCGCTGCCACGCAGCCAGATCGTGCCGTCAGCGCGATCGGCAATGTCCAGCCGCCATGTGCGCGTGTAAAACACCTCCGCCGCCGCAAGGTCAGGCACATCGAAAGCAACGCTGCGCAGCGCCTGGATCCATGGGGATTTCATGCGTGCTCCTGAATTGCCGGGGCGCGTAGTCCGAGGAAGCGACGGGCGTTGCCAGACGTGATCGCGTGGTGCGTCGCTTCGTCGAACGCAGCTTCGGCCAGTCGATCGATCGGCGCGTGCTCGTGGAAGTTGAACGGGTAGTCGGTGCCAACCATCAATTGCGTAGCGCCGAATGTATGTACCAGGTGGCGCAGCGTGGGCGCGTCGAAGACGAGCGTGTCCACGTACATCCGCCGAGCCTGTTCGCGTGGCGATTCGGCAATGCTGTCCTTCAGGGCCGGGAACACATGGCACGCCTGCTCGAGCCGCGGAAGAAGCATCGCCAGCGTCCCGCCGCCATGACTGAATGCGATCCGAAGGCCAGGCTGGCGCAGCAGGAGGCCACCGGTAATCACGGAGGCCGCCGCCAGGCCAACATCAGTCGGGTAGGCCAGCACCTGCTGAAGTGGCGCCGGACCGACAAGCCGATCCATCCCCGCCGGCTTGAGCGCATGCACGAATACCGGCGCGTCCAGCGCGACGCAGGCGGCAAAGAATGGCTCGAACTGCGGGGCGCCGATCGCTACCCCATTGACGTTGCTGCCGATCTCGACCCCGACAAGGCCAAGCACCTCGATCGAGTGGCGCAGTTCGTCGACGGCTGCGCCGATATCCTGAAGCGGGACGGCGGCCAGGCCGAGCATCCGGCCGCCAGACTCGGCGCAGATGGCAGCGGTCTGTTCGTTGAGATAGCGCACCAGCGGCTGTGCATCGGCAATTTCGAGCCAGTACGACAGCAATTCCGGCATCGGCGAGACGACTTGGTACGCCAGGCCCAGCGCATCGAATTCGGCCACGCGGCGAGGCGCCGACCAGCATTTCTCGGACACCGTGCGATAGTTCTTGCCACCGATCATCACGTGGCGGTGGCACAGGCCCTGCGCATCAGGAGCAGGCGCCGTCTCGGGCCACGGCACCGGCATGGTCCGGCCGAAATAGGCCGGGAATTTCTCCGGCACGACGTGTGCGTGCACGTCAATGCCACAAGCGCAATGGGTCGAGAGCATGTCGAATTTTTATATATAAAATCTCTATTTGCAAGACTTTTCGACTCAAAGAATAATTCTCTTTGATATCCTGTATATTTCGTCCATGGCGCGAATCCCTGTCCTCGCTTCGGTCAACGGCACGGCCACCCGGGCTACCAGCCTGTACGACGAACTGCGCGCAGACCTGTTGGGCGGCACGCTCGAACCCGGCAGCAAGCTGGCCATCGAGGCACTAGCCGAGCGCTACGAGGCAAGCGCTACCCCACTGCGCGAGGCGCTCAACCGACTGATATCCGATGGACTGGTGGAGCGGCGCGAACAGCGCGGCTTCGTCGTCGCCGGCATCAGCGCGGACGATCTTGCCGAGATCACCAAGACGCGCTGCTGGCTGGAGGAAATAGCGCTGCGCGAATCGATTGCCGCGCACACGACTGCCTGGGAAGAAGCCCTGGTATTGGCACATCATCGGCTCGCGCGCACGCCGCGCTCGCTTTCGGAAAGCCGCTTCGAAGACAACCCGGAATGGGAGCCGCTACACCGCGCATTTCACCGCGCATTGATCGCGGGATGCGGTTCACGCTGGCTGCTGACGTTCTGCGACCAGCTGGCTGACCAACACCACCGCTATCGCCGGCTCTCGGCGCCGCGCGCCTTCGCCAAGCGTGGCGTCAAGAGCGAGCATCAGCAGCTGATGGAAGCCACCGTCGGCGGGCGCGCAGACGAAGCCGTCGTTTTACTCAAGGCACACTATCAAAGGACAGCAAGAATCATTCTCGATGACCCCGTGCTGTCTCGTGAGCAGGCGTTGTAGGTCCGGTTGTTACGCGATGTGGT
>JANYAN010000452.1 GCA_025361305.1 Burkholderiales bacterium | reverse complement strand
TCGCCGACGGCTACCAGCCGCGGGTCGCCATGGTGATCTGAGAGTGCCTGCTCCAGCGCGGCCAGGTCGCCTTCGCCGGCCGCGGCGGTAGCCAGGGGATGGATGCCCAGGGCGTAACTGTCCCCTTGGGCATGGGCCAGGTCGCGCACAGCCGCAAAATTGTGCACGTCCACGGCCGGGATGACGCAATGCAGCACCCCCTGGCGGGCTGCCCGCTCGCGTACCGCCGGGCGGTCGGCAGCGAATTCGGGCGCGTCGAGGTGGCAATGCGTGTCTATCCACGAAGGCATGCACGATGATGCCGCATCCCATCCCGTGCAGGACCGCGCAAACCGTGATACCGTGCGATTTCGGTTTTCCTCAGCAGTTTCACAGGTGAACGGATGCGCAGGCCAGCCCTTTACAGCTCTAGCCGCCCGGGCCGTGGGGTGGCTTCCATGGCCGCCGTTGCGGCCGCCGAGCCGGCTGCGGCTGGGCCCATGAGGGCGTCGCGCTTTCACCTGTCGTCCAGCCCCCGTCTGCTCTGGTCCGCCATCGCGTTGTTGGCGATCCTGCTCGCAGTAAGCGTGGGCCTCGGCCTGCGCCCCGGGCAGCGAAAGATCACCCAGGAAGATATCGACGCCGCGGTGCTCAAGACCATGGAAACGCAGGTCATGCCTTCCGAGTACGCGCGCGCCTACGAGAACATCCGGCCCTCGGTCGTGCGCGTCATCAGCTATATCAAGAAGAGCCGGCTGTTGCCCGACGACGTCCCTCACGGCAAGCCCGCAGCAGCAGGCGCCCGCCCCAAGGCGCTGGGCCCTGCCAAGCCCACTGTGGCACAAGCCACGCCGGACGACGACGAGGAGGTCGAGCACGGCGTGGGCACAGGGGTGGTCATCATCGACAAGGGCGTCATCCTGACCAACCTGCACGTGGTCTCCGGCTCCGACCGGATCAAGGTGATATTTTTCGACGGCATGGAGTCGGAGGCGACGCTCACCGGCACCCAGCCAGAGAACGACCTGGCGGTGCTGCAGGCGCGCAAGATTCCGGACGACATGATTGCGGCCACGATGCGCTCGACCAACGACCTGGCGCCCAGCGACAAGGTGCTGGCGGTCGGATTCCCGTTTGGCATCGGCCCGTCGGCCTCGGGCGGCATCGTCTCGGGCCTGAAACGGGTATTCCGCTCGCCCGAGGGCAAGCAGGAGATGAGCAACCTGATCCAGTTCGACGCGGCCGCCAACCCCGGCAATTCGGGCGGGCCACTGGTAACGATGGACGGCGAGGTAGTGGGCATCGTCACCGCCATCCTGAACCCAACGCCGGCCCGCACCTTCCTGGGCATTGGCTTTGCCGTGCCGATCGAAAACGCGGCAGCGGCCGCCGGCCAGCCGCCGTTCTGAGGCGGTGCCCGCCACTCCCACTCCTTCCTGAAACGAGCCCACGCATGGACAACACGACCCGCCAGGACAGCGCCACCGCCCAGTTGATGGAGCAAATCCTCTACGAGGTCAAGCGGGTGGTGGTTGGCCAGGACCGTTTTCTCGAGCGGGTGATGGTCGGGATGCTGGCGCAGGGCCATCTTCTGGTCGAAGGGGTGCCGGGGCTGGCCAAGACCCTGACCATCAAGACCCTGGCCAACACCATGCGTGGCCAGTTCAAGCGGATCCAGTTCACACCCGACCTGGTGCCGGCCGACCTGGTGGGCACGCGCATCTACAACCAGAAGACGGGTGAGTTCTCCACGGCGCTGGGCCCGGTTTTCACCAATTTGCTGCTGGCCGACGAAATCAACCGTGCGCCGGCCAAGGTGCAGAGCGCGCTGCTTGAAGTGATGCAGGAGAGGCAGGTGACGATCGCAGGCGAGACGCACAAGGTGCCCAGCCCGTTCCTGGTGATGGCCACCCAGAATCCGATCGAGACGGAGGGCACTTACCCACTGCCCGAGGCGCAGGTCGACCGCTTCATGATGAAGGTGCTGGTCGACTACCCCACCGATGAGGAAGAGTTCGTCATCGTCGAGCGCGTGACAGGACCCGCGGTGACCGTGACGGCCGTTGCCACGACCGACCAGCTGGCGGTGCTGCAACAGGAATGCCGTCGCGTCTACGTCGACCCGTCGCTGGTGCAATACGCCGTCAAGCTGGTGTCGGCCACGCGAACTCCCGAAAAGCATGGGCTCAAGGATCTGGGCAAGTACATCAATTTTGGCGCCAGCCCTCGCGCCACGATCAACCTGACCGAGGGAGCACGCGCACTGGCCATGCTGCGCGGGCGCACCTATGCCCTGCCCGAGGACATGACCGATCTGGTGCCCGATGTGTTGCGCCACCGTCTGGTGCTCTCGTATGAGGCGCTGTCCGAAGGCTTGTCGCCCGATGCCCTGGTCGGCAAGATCATGGCCAAGATCGCGGCACCGCCCAGGCCGCTGGAACATGAAAAGCTCGCCGCCTAGCGTCGCGCCGACCGAAAGCGCCAAAGCGGCGGCAGGCGCCGAGCATGTGCTACGCCGGCTCGAATGGACGGTGATCCGGCGCCTGGACGGCCTGTTGCAGGGTGACTACCGCACTTTGATGCGCGGCGCCGGCCTGGACTTGGCCGATCTGCGCGAATACCAGCACCATGACGACGTTCGCCACATCGACTGGAACGTCACGGCGCGGCTGCAAATTCCGCATGTCCGTGTCTATACGGAAGACCGGGAGATGGCGGCCTGGTTCCTGCTGGACCTCAGCCCGTCGGTCGATTTCGGCTCGGGCGAGCAGCGCAAGCGCACCGTCTCGGCCGAATTCGTCGCCGTGCTGGCGCGGCTGCTCACGCGGCACGGCAACCGCGTGGGCGCGATGCTGTATGGATCGGGCGTCGACACCGTCATCCCGACGCGCGGGGGTCGGCGTCACGTGCTGCACGTGCTGCACAGCATCCAGTCGCGGCCGGCGCCGGTCGAGGCGGGCACGACCCGGTTGCACGAGTTGCTGGAATCGGCCGCGGCACTGATCAAGCGCCGCTCCATGGTATTCGTCGTCTCCGATTTCATCAGCGAGCCGGGCTGGGAAAAGCCGCTGGCCCAGCTGGCCCAGCGCCATGAGGTTGTGGCGGTGCGGCTGCTCGACCCGCTTGAACTCGAACTGCCTGATCTGGGGCTGCTGACCATCCGTGATTCGGAAACCGGCGAGCAGTTGCTGGTGGACACGCACGACGCGGGTTTTCGAAAACGGTTTTCGCGCATCGCGGCCCAGCGCGAAGCCGAACTGCGTGAAGCCCTGGCCCGTGCCAGGGTCGATGCGCTGGAACTGTCGACCGACGGTGACCTGATCGATGCGATTGCCCGCTTCACCGACATGCGCAAGCGCCGCATGCGCATGTCGTCCGGCAGCCTGCCCGCCCATCTGAGGCGAGTGGCCTGAAAGAAAGCTCCGGCATGTATTTCCTCTGGCCCCAATTCCTCTGGCTGCTGCTGGCCACGCCGCTGCTGGTGCTTCTCTACATCTGGCTGATGCGGCGCAAGAAGAAGACCGCCCTGCGTTTCGCTTCGCTGTCGATCGTCAGGGAAGCCATGGGCACCGGCCAGACGATCCGCCGCCATATTCCACCAGCCCTTTTCCTACTCGCACTGCTGGCGATGCTGGTCTCGGCGGCGCGGCCGATGGCGGTGATCACCCTTCCTTCCACCCAGCAGACCATCATCCTGGCGATGGATGTTTCGGGCAGCATGCGCGCCACCGATGTGCAGCCCAGCCGGATCGTCGCGGCGCAGAACGCCGCCAAGTCCTTCCTGGCCGAGCTGCCGCGCCACGTCAAGGTGGGCATCGTCGCTTTCGCCGGTTCGGCCCAGGTGGCGCAGTTGCCCACGATCAACCGCGAAGACCTGGTCACCGCGATCGACCGCTTCCAGTTGCAGCGCGCCACGGCTACGGGCAATGCCATCGTGATCTCGCTGGCCACGCTGTTCCCCGATGCCGGCATCGACCTGCTGTCGTTCCAGTCGGGGCGCGAGCGCCAGCGCGGCCTGTCGCTGGACAGCGAGCGCAAGGAGCAGAAGGAATTCAAGCCGGTCGCCCCGGGCTCGTACACCTCGGCGGCGATCATCATGCTGACCGATGGCCAGCGCACCACCGGCGTCGATCCGCTGGAAGCGGCCAAGCTGGCGGCCGACCGCGGCGTGCGGGTCTACACCGTGGGCATTGGCACGGTGGACGGCGAAACGATCGGCTTCGAAGGCTGGTCGATGCGGGTACGCCTGGACGAAGAAACACTCAAGGCCATTGCGCAGAAGACCAACGCCGAGTATTTCTATGCTGGCACCGCCAACGACCTGAAGAAGGTGTACGAGGCGCTGAGCTCGCGCCTCACGGTCGAGAAGAAAGAGACTGAAATATCTGGCCTGCTGGCGCTGGTCTCGGCCGCGCTGGCCCTGCTGTCCGCCGGCCTGTCGCTGCTGTGGTTCAACCGGATCCTGTGACTGCCGGCACGCCTGCAGGTACCCCGTTCCCCGATCTGGCCGCGTTGTTTCGCGCCGGGCGCCATGTCGAACTGGAGCGCGCGGCCCTGGATCTGCTGGCGCTTCATCCCGATCACGGCTTTGCCTGGAAGGCCCTGGGCGTGGCCCAGGCAGCCCTCGGCCGAACGGGCGAAGCGCTGGCCGCCAAGGCCCGCGCGGCCCAGCTGCTGCCGCAGGACAGCGAAGCCCAAGTCAACCTGGCCAATGCGCTGATTTCGCAAGGCCATCTGGCCGACGCCGAAGCAAGCCTGCGCCGAGCAGTGCAGATCGACCCGAGCGCTGTGGGCACGTGGGCCATCCTGGGCCAATTGCTCGCGCGCCAGGGCCGCTACCGCGCTGCGCAAGCCTGCCTGGGCCGAGTCACGCAACTGCGCCCGGAGTCCGCCGACGCGCATAACGCCCTGGGCAACCTGCAGCGCGATTGGGGCCGCATGGAGCAGGCCAGTGATTGCTACCGGCAGGCCCTGGCCTTGCGCCCGGGCTTCGGACAGGCGCACAACAACCTGGGCAACACCCTAGCAGACCTTGGCATGCCGCAAGAGGCCGAGCAACAGTTTCGCATGGCCCTTGCAGCCTTGCCCGGCCAGGCCGAGATCCACAGCAACCTGGGCAATCTGCTCAAGGACATGGGCCGGCTGCCAGAGGCCCAGGCTGCCTATCGTGCGGCCGTCGAACGCGATCCCACCTTCGATGGGGCCCGCAGCAACCTGCTGCTGGCGATGAATCACGACGCCGCGCTCGAACCGGCAGCGGCGCTGGACGAGGCCCGCCGCTTTGGCGCCGTGCTGGCCGCGCGCGTGGCCGACCCGCTCGCAGCGCACCGCATCAGCCCACCGCAAGGTCCGCTGCGCGTGGGAATGGTCAGCGGCGATCTTCGCAATCACCCGGTCGGGTATTTTCTGGAAGGGCTGCTGGCGCAGCTCAACCCGGCCCAGATTCAACTCTTTGGCTATCCCACCATCCCGCGTTCCGACGAACTGACGGAACGCATCAAGCCACGGTTCGCCCAGTGGCGGTGCCTCCAGGGCCTGAGCGATGAGGCTGCGGCGCGCCTGATCCATGCCGACGCGCCCGATGTGCTGCTGGACCTGTCGGGGCACACCGCTCACAACCGCCTGGGCGTCTTTGCCTGGCGGCCGGCCCCGGTGCAAGCCAGCTGGCTGGGTTACTTCGCCACGACCGGGCTGACGGCGATGGACTGGCTGATCGC
>JANYAN010000416.1 GCA_025361305.1 Burkholderiales bacterium | reverse complement strand
TTTTGCAAATTTTAATAAATCTAAATGAGTTGTCATATTTAATGAAAAATGTAGAAAACAATTTAAGCATCCTGTTAATTTGTTTAACTCACTTGTTTAGTTTGTGAAATTCATTACAAATATACTAAAAAATGCCATATTAAAAAATTAAACATTTTTATAAGGCGAATTTCCAGCGTTAGATCAGTGAAAATGCAAGGTGGTTTTGACAACCTTCATTATTCAAATCATCCTCATCAAATTCACCCAAAAACCGTTATGCAATATTGCCTAGGCAGTACTCACTATCATCATAATCGCTGATTATTGGCATAATCATTACCTTGACTTCTCCAACTTTGAACGTTATAGGTTTGTTAGATTGCGTTCTATTAACAATAACAATTTCGCCGTTTAATATTTCAGCAACTTTTAATAATCGCTCAATAAGAAATATAGAAAATTTACTCTCGTCTATATTTAAAAAATAATCATCGTTTTTTACCATTTTACCATTTGGTTTTTGGATATTTTGAACACGCTTACCATCACCATTACAAATAGGACATTCGCCATCTAACTCGTGATCTTGGTATTCACTATCCTCGTAAGTAAAAATTACTTCTCCTGAACCATTACATTCATCGCAAGTAACTTCTTTTTCTTCTTCATCAAAATCTTCAATTAGCGGACATTTTGATAAAACAGAATTAATTTTTTCAATACTTAATAACACATTAATATTATCATCTTGATTTACAAATTGTAATACATTTGGATACTTAACACCTTTATCTTCAAAAGTTATATCTATTGGTAGCAATTCATTTTTAAAATATACAATTGAATGAGCATCTGTAGCAGAAGTGAAAAATTCCCCTTTATTTGGAACTGTAATTGCAGGGCGTAAATCATCTTGACTTACAAACATTTGCAGAATTTCTAAATATTTATTCATTTTATATTTTGTTTAATTTTTTTGCATTATTATGTGTAATTATTGTGTGTAATTATTGTGTGTAATTGGTAGTCCCAGATTTAATTTTTCGGTTTTATAGCTTCTGCACATTTGTTTTGATTATTACAAATACTAAAAAAACAATTTAAATCTTTTTCTTTTTAACTGCCTTTCCAAAATACAATTCAAATATCTTTATCAATCCAGCGTGTTCTGATTCAGCTATCTTGTCCATCCAAGCTATCTTAGCTCCTTCTATCGGTGATTTTAATAAAGCTGTTTTCTTACCCCATTTTAACACAAGTCGTGTTGAAAAAACTTCCAATGGAAAATCGTTCTTTGTATTCTTTTCGCGAACATCTTGTGCAAACTTGCATATGTTTACCGCCGTGCGATGCTTCAATCCACCTACTTTTGTTTTCAACACTTTTAATTCGTCCTTGAAAGTCAAATTAGGCCATTTAATGACAGTCCAACGATCAATAAATGCGCCGTTCATATCATTAGTGCCATTGTAAGAATTAGATTGATCTTTCATAGCTCCTATGGTGTTGGCTGTTCCAAATATCCTGAACATAGGAGATTTGTTAACGCATTCCCCTTCGTTTTCTTTTAAAATAAGTTTACCACCGTCTTCTAAAACAGGATGCAATAACATTAACACTGAAGGATCGGCAGCATCTATTTCATCCAATATCAGCCATATGTTGTTTTTCATACAGTACGGAAGAACTCCGTCAGTCCAATAAGTCTTTCCGCTTTTAACGTGCACCTTGCCCAACAGATCACTTATGCGCGTTTCTATGGAAAAATTTATACGCATTACCGGTTGACCTATTTTAGAAGCAAGCTGCTCGATTGTCGTTGTTTTACCGCTACCGCCTTCACCTGTTAACAGAACAGGTTCGTTTGCATTTATACAATCTATTATATCGCGTGTTTTAGGTTGAAATTTAAAGAAAATATCTGTTTCAGGAATAAGATTTTTCAATTCAATATAATCTTTGTTAACAAGAATTCGACCTTTGTAAAAAAATACATTTGATGGCCGGTTTTCAGATTTAAAAAGTCTTGGATACATGTTGCCCCAAGCAACGCCATCAGGATGAATTTTGACAGTTTTATCCATTTTAACACCTTCCAAATATTTTATTAAACGTTGTTTAGATGTTGTTTTTAAAACTTCAACCTCGTTGAACGTTTTATTCTGACTTAAATAATAACTTTTCATAATTTGTATTTAAATAATTAAGCAAATTTACTAAAAAAATGCCATATTGCAAAATATTTTTTGAAACTTTTTTCTTATATTTACACAATGTTAATCAAAACAAACAACAATAAATATCTTAAAATGCGTTTTTTTAATAAAGAACGTAAAATTGAAATAGGAATATATCCAGTTTTGTATGGCTGGAGGGTTCAGGCAGGTATAATAGATTCAGGTTGTTATGAAATAGATTACTGTTGCGGAAATAAAAAAGAATTTGTAGAATGGTTGTTGGCTATTGTTAAATTTATTTTAGAAAAATATGATTATGATTGGAAAATATTTCCAATCCAATATGTTAAACCTATATTCAATGACTTTGACTGTTTTTCTAAACTTTTAAAACTTATTGATTGCCATTTAAACGAATTGGAAAAAATAAAAATACCTGATTTGAATTTGCTTAGATATGAAATAATGCAAGAATATGAAACATTTAAAGTTTGACAAAAATGACAATATCTTCATAATGTCAGATCCACATTTTGGACATAAAAATATCTGCATAGGATCCACAAAGTGGACTGGTGATAGTTTAAAAGGATGTAGAAAATTCAAAGATCAATTTGAAATGGATGAAATTGTTTTAAACAATATTAATAATAAAGTTGGAATAAATGATCATTTGATATGTTTAGGGGATTGGTCGTTCGGAGGAAATCAAAATATAGCTAATTATCGAAATAGAATAATTTGTAAAAATATACATCTCGTTTTAGGAAATCACGATAAAGACATAAGAGAATCAGTTATTCATCAAAGTAATTTCACTACAGTTCGTGATTATTTGGAAATAACTGTTGATGATATTCATGTTATCATGTCACATTATCCTATAAATTCTTGGAATAGAATGCATAGAGGCAGTTTACATTTACACGGACATCAACATTTGCCTTTAAATTTAAAAAATTCAAAAGGAAGACGATTGGACGTCGGTTTAGACGGAAACAATATGAAAATATACAGTTTTAATGAAATCTATAATTTATTAAAAGATAAAGAAATATTAACGGATCATCATAATATATCTTAATGTATTCGTATGATCAGTATATAAGAAGTTCCGTTTGAACAATCCATTTCCAATTTAGCGTCCATTTGATCACTTAAATTATAAATCAGTTGCATTCCCAACGTGTTAGAAGATTCATGTTTGAATCCCTTTCCATTGTCTGATATCTTTATTTTAAGAAACTCGCCGCCGTTCGACATCTTTAATGAGATCAAACCGGTTCCTTCTTTCATTTCTGAAAAAGCGTGTTTACACGAGTTTGTAACTATTTCATTTATAATCAATCCGCATAATATGGCTTGATCTATTCCCATTTTCAGATCCTGTAGTTCCATCTTTAATAACAGATCTTGCATGTTATAGGTATTTAATATGTTTTGAACTAGATGCGTCAAATAATCTTTCATATTGATTGATTGAAGATCCTGAGTCCTGTAAAGTTTCTCATGAATCATGGACATTGCATTTATTCTGTTTATACTTTCCATGAACATTCCGAATAATACTTTATCGTTTTTAACCTTTTCTCCTTGTAAATATAATAAACCTGAAACTACCTGAAGATTGTTTTTAACTCTATGATGAACTTCGCGAATCAAATCTTCTTTTTCACGAACTGTTTGTTCTAAGTTAACTCTTTCAGTACAGTCTTCAAAAGTGGTGACTTTATAACGATTGCCGTCATCGGTTTCAAGAAGCTGTGATTTGAGATCCACATTTAAAATTTTTCCGCTTTTATGTTTTATAGGAACTTCAAGTTCTAATAATTCCACAGAATTTTCAAAAAAGTTTT
>JANYAN010000413.1 GCA_025361305.1 Burkholderiales bacterium | reverse complement strand
GCGCCGACTTGCCAGGTCCATCACCACGGCCAGGTACAGCCAGCCTTCGTCGGTCGCGATATAGGTGATGTCGCCCACCCAGGCGCGATTCGGTGCCCAGCCATCGAACCGTCGATCCAGAATGTTGTCGGCAATGGGTTTGCGATGATTCGAATCGGTCGTGACACGATAGGGACGCCCGTACAGCGGGCGCAAGCCCTGTCGCAGCAGGCTCCTGCGTACCCGTTCATGCCCTACCTGGTGGCCTTGTTTGCGCAGGCTCTGCAGTATGCGCGGGCGGCCATAGCTGCTTTTACTGGCCGCATGCAGCTTCACCACCGCGGCATCGAGCTGCTCGTTGGAACGAGCCCGGTCGCTGGGTTCCCGCCCTCGCCACTGGTTGTATCCTGAGCGTGAAACCTCCAGGCGCGCGCACATCCGGGTCACGCTGAACTCATCGCGGTGAGCCTCTATCCAGGCGTATTTCATCGCGATTCCCTCACGAAATACGCCGCCGCTTTTTTTACGATATCCAGATCCAACTTGGCATAGGCCAACTCCCGGCGCAGCCGCGTGTTCTCCGCTTCGAGCTCCGACATGGGCCGCTTTGCTGCCAACGATGGCACCAGCGCCGCTGGGTCCACGCCCTTCCTGCGCCGCACCCAGTTCGTCACCGTGGACTGCGGAACCCCAAGTCTGCTGACCGCCGCATTGCCTCCAATTGACTTGGCCAGCCTAACCGTCTCCACCTTGAACTCCTCCGTGTACTCCCGCTTCGTTCCCAATTCCTTCTTGCCCATTTCATTCCTCCGTTCATCAGAACATTAACAAACATCCGATGTACGTGAAAACGGGGCAGGGTCATTCCCAACATTTCCGTGGTGATCACCTTGTTCGTCCCTTGCCCAAAATTTAGGCAAGACAAGTAAAACACCTCGGTCAATTTGAATCGGCACATTGCCTTTTAGTGGGTCAGTTTTCGGTCGGCGCCAACAGCCAGCAGCATCACCCCACCATCGCCGGTCATGCTGCCGCCGTCAATGCATCCCTCCACAACGCGTCGGCCCAGGCGGCCGAAATCAATCTTGCTTGTTCCCGTTTCTTCGGTACAGTTTGGGATTGGCGGTCCTTTGTTGTGATTGGCCTCAGATACCAATGACAACGAGACTACAGGCAGGACAGCCCACTCATTTGCGTGAAATATTCAGGTTAATCCGGCGGTGACACATGCTGCGGGATTTATAGTTCGAACACTGAAGCCGCATGCTGGTACTCGGTTCTCTCGGCGCGCTCACCTCACCACTCGGCAACCGCGCCGTCATGATGGCGCCACGTTGGCGTGCGCCAGTCCACCGCCTGCTTGCTGCGCTCGATCACGAGTGCTTCGTCAATCTCCACACCCAGGCCCGGTTTTTGCGGCGGCAGCATGTAACCGTCGTGGAAGCGGAAATCTTCCTTGTTGAGCACATAGTCCAGCAGCTCCGCGCCCTGGTTGTAATGGATGCCCATGCTCTGCTCCTGCAGCACGGCATTGCGCGAAACGAAGTCCACGTGCAGACAGGAGGCCAATGCCACTGGCCCGAGCGGGCAATGCGGCGCCAAACCCACGTCGTAGGCCTCGGCCATGGAGGCGATCTTCACGCACTCAGTGATGCCACCCGCATGCGACAGGTCCGGCTGTGCAATGGCAAGCCCCCCGCGCTGGAACACATGCTTGAACTCGAAGCGCGAATACATGCGTTCACCGGCCGCAATGGGAATGGCGGTCATCTCCGCAAGCCGCGGATACAGCTCGGCCTGCTCCGCCAGCACCGGCTCCTCGATGAACAACGGGCGATAGGGCTCCAGCTCCTTGATCAGCACACGCGCCATGGGTGCGGCGACCCGTCCGTGAAAGTCCAGGCCGAACTCGACCGCATTGCCGAAGGCACCACGGATCTCGGCTACCACAGCCACCGCAGCATCCACCGTCTTGCTACTGTCGACCATGCCCATGCGTTCGCAGCCGTTGAGCTTGAAGGTGTCGAACCCGATGGCGCGCAGCGTGTTGATGCCCTCGATCACGTTGGCCGGGCGATCACCACCCACCCAGCTGTAAACTTTCATGCGGTCGCGCACCAGCCCGCCGAGCAATTGCCAGACGGGCGCCCCCAACACCTTGCCCTTGATGTCCCACAAGGCCTGGTCAATGCCGGAGAGCGCACTCATCAGGATCGGACCGCCACGGTAGAAACCACTGCGGTACATGGCCTGCCAGAGGTCGTTGATGCGCGCTGGGTCCTGGCCGATAACGATTTCGGAAAGTTCGTGCACGGCCGTCTCCACGCTGCGCGCACGGCCCTCCAGCACGGGCTCCCCCCACCCGCTGATTCCCTCGTCGGTCTCGATCTTGAGAAACATCCAGCGGGGTGCGACGCGCCATGTCTTGAAGGCAGTGACTTTCATGAAAGGAATCTCCCGGTTGACGAAACCAGCATTGTTCTGTGGTCCCTAGCGCAGGGACTCAATCGATCTTCAATCCCAGGCGCTGGATCAGTGCCGCGTATTTCTGCACATCGCTGCGAATGGTCGCGCCGAACTCGGCCGGCGTGTTGGCGACGATCTCGTAGCCCTGCGTCACAAGCGGGGCGGCAATGGCCGGATCACGCATGATTTTCGCGATTTCCTGGTGCAGCCGCTGCACCACCTCAGGCGGCGTTCCGGCCGGCACCACCAGCCCGTTCTCAGATTCCAGGTCAAAACCACCCCGCCCCAGGGCTTCGTGCATCGTCACCACGCTGGGCAATTGCGCCATGCGCTTGGACGAGGTGATGGCCAGCGCGCGGAATCGGCCCGCCTGGATTTGACCCAGCGTCGAGGCGACCACGGGCATCGCGAAGTCGGTCGATTTCGACAACAGCGATGTCATCATCTCCGGCACGCCCTTGTAGGGTACGTGCAGCGCCTGGAACTCGCCGCCCGTCTTCAGCATCTCGGCCGCGAAGTGCGCCAGCGTACCGTTGCCGCCCGACGCGTACTTGATCGCTGCGGGATCTGCCTTGGCACGGGCCACCAGGTCGGCCACCGACTGGATCGGCGAGTCGGCCGCGACCATCAGCACAGCGGGTGTTTTGATCAGTCCCAGCACCGGTACAAAGTCCTTCAGCGGGTCGTAGTTGACCTTGGCGTAAAGGCTGGGGTTGGCTGCAAAATTGCTGGCCGTGCTGAGCAGGGTGTAACCATCGGCCGGGGAGCGTGCCACGAAACTGATGCCGATGTTGGCCCCTGCCCCGGGCTTGTTCTCGACGAGGACCGGTTGCCGCAGGACGTCGGTCAGCCGCGGCCCGATAGCCCGCAGCAGGACGTCGATGGGCACACCGGCCGGAAAGGGCACGACAAAACGCAGCGCCCGCGCGGGCCAGGCAGTGGACTGCGCAAGAGCCGTGGGCACTAGGCCGGCCGCTGCCAGCAGGCCGGCCGCTCGCTGGAGCCAAGAGCGTCGATCGAGGGACATGGCATTTCCTTTCGGTGGGAGGATCAGGCAGGGGCACGCGCGCCAGGATGGATCCACACCACGTCGATGTGGCCCGTGTAGCGGAACACGCCGTGGCGTTCGTATAGCGACCAGCAGGCCGGGGCGCGGCGGTCCAGGCCCACGTCGAGGCCCTCGAACAGGCCCACCATCAGCGTAGGCGAGAGGTCCTGCCAGGGCGTCGCCTCGGCCCCGTTGCACATCAGGCGGCCGCGCCCCCGCCTTTCTCCGAGGGCCTCGTACTCCAGCACCAACTCGTGGGCGCCCGGGAGCAGTGGCACGGGCGGCAAGTCCGCCAGGCTGCCGAAACCGTTGTAGTGCAGGTGCAAACAGCCCTGTTCGACATACAGCACCATGCCGCCGATCACGTCGCCCAGCGCCCACAACACACCCTGGTCGCCGTTGCCCAGCGTGCAGCGTGTGGTGATGCGGAAACTGCGGTTCGCCACCAGGGGCACCACGTCCAGGCGGTGCACGCTCGGCATGCCGGGCAGGAAGCGCCGGGGATGGTTCGAACGCTCCCGCAGCCAGGCCGGCACATCACTGAACTTGCCCGGCCGGCCGCGGTTGTCCAGCGGGTAGACGAGGTTCTTCCACGCCGCCCGGTCGAAGGCCTCCACCAGTTCGCGGAGCTTATCAGGATGCTCAGTGGCCAGGTCGCGGCTCTCCGAAAAGTCCGCGTCTAGGTTGTGCAGCGTCCAGTTATCCATGTCGATGGGTGCATCGCGCACCTGCAGCGAGCGCGCCAGCCACCCATCGCGGTAGAAGGCGCGGTTAGACCAGCACTCGAAATACTGCTCGCGGCGCGGCGTGGGGGCGTCGTCGATCAGCATCGCCGAGCAGTCCAGCCCGTCGATGGGTTGCGCGGGCTGGCCGTGGCTCGTTTGCAGTTGAGGCACGCCGGCCATGGCCAACAGTGTGAGCATCACGTCAGTGACATGCATGCACTGCGTGCGGATCGCGCCCCCCGCGCTGATGCGTGCCGGCCACGAGAAGATGCAGCTCACGCGCCGGCCACCAGCGCCGGTGTACGACTTAAAACTGGGAAAGGGCGCATTCGATACCTCACCCCAGGCCGTGGGGTAAATGGCGATGCTGCGCGGGCCACCAAGTTCCGCGGCGTGGGCCTGCTCGTAATCGAGCGTGTCGTTCGGCAGGCCCGAATACCGCCGGTTGTTGTTGAACAGGCCGTGTTCGCCCCCCGCATCCGTGCCGCCGTTGTCGGAGGAAAACAGGATGATGGTGTTGTCCAGCTCGCCCAAGGCGCGGAGGTAGTCCACCAGCTTGCCGACGTTCTGGTCGGCGTTGTCGAGCATCCCGGCATACGCCTCCATGTGGCGTGCGTACAGCGCGCGCAGCGCGGGGTCGGTATCTTCCCAGCGCGGCGCACGCGGGTCCGACGCCGCCAACTGCGTGCCGGGCGGTGCCATGCCCAGTTCGATCTGCCGGCGCAAGCGCTCGGCACGCGCGAGGGTCCAGCCGGCGTCGTAGTGTCCCTGGTACTTGGCCATGTCGGCCGCCTTCGTCTGCAGCGGCGCATGCATGGCGTTGTTGGCGATGTAGAGGAAGAAGGGCTTCTCCGGGCGGCTCTCGCGCAGCTCCTGCACAAAACGAATGCCCTGGTCCACCCAGTCGTCGCCGCTATAGTAGTCCGGAGGATAGGCATCTATGGGAATCAACTGGTTGTCGCGCATCAGGCGCGAGGGAAAGAAGTGGTGCGTCTCCCCATCCATGAAGCCGTAAAAGCTGTCGAAACCGCGCTGCGTCGGCCAGTTGTGCCGGGAACCACCGGACACGTTTTCGGCAGCCGGGGTGTTGTGCCACTTGCCGCACATGATGGTGGCATAGCCGGCGGCGCGTAGCGTCTCTGGCAGGGTCGCTGCCGCCAGCGGGATCTCCCCCGAGTACCCGGGATACCCCGGGTGGTTGTTGGCCAGCCAGCCCGAACCCACCGCGTGAGCATTGCAGCCCGTGAGCAATGCGGCCCTTGCCGCAGAGCAGATGGGGTGCGTGGTGTAGTGCGTGAGCCGCAGGCCGCGCGCGGCCAGGGCATCGATGTGGGGCGTCGCTATCTCCGAGCCATAGCAGCCAGGGTCGGACCATCCCATGTCGTCCATATAGACAATTACGATGTTGGGGCTGCCGGCGGGCACCTCCTGGCGCACCGGCCAGTCGGGAACTGACTCTTCGCGCGTGCGGCCGATGTGGCCCGCGAAGCCCATCGGGGCGGCGGGCTTGGAAGATCCCATCTCCCCGTCGCCCGCAACATTTCGGCTATTGAAGATGCTACCGCCGTAGCCCAAGGTGTCGGCACTCTTCACGGAGAAAGTCGCTTTCCCATAAAGTTGTTCTATACATGCACACGTTCAAAAGCGGGGGCATATGGAAAACCGACCACTTGAAGCTTCTTGTCCGGATTGGTCGTCTGAGATCCACTGAACAGCTTGTCCATGGTCGGGCGCGATCCAACTTCTGTTTGGCCCCAGCCCACATACACCGCGTCAGTGGCTAAGGCGGTTCCGGCGGCGGTTACAAGCGCCACGAAGGCGGCCGTGAGGATGGTTGCAAGGCGGGGGATTCGGGGTTGCATTTGCGTCTCCTGCAGTTTGCGAACTAGATTCTATCTCTCTTGCATGCAAGTATGCAAGAGAGATAGAATACGGATGATGGGTCGCAACATTCGTCATCTCAACGACTCGCAGTCTGCGGTGAGCCGAAAAGGGATGCAGGGTACGCTCACTTCAAAAACCGCTTTCGGCGGTCCTCTGACCATTAGAAGAGAGCGCCAGTCCATCAGCAACCAGGTTCACCTGCGGCTGCGTGCGGCGATTCTGGATGCGAAGGTGCTACCCGGGGCTCCGCTGTCTGAAAGCGAGTTGGCGGTGCAGCTGGGTGTATCGCGCACCCCGGTCCGTGAGGCGATCCAAAAGCTTGAAGCAGAAGGCCTCGTGCATGTATTGCCGCAGCGCGGCACCTTCGTGGCCTTGATGGACCTGGCTCTGATTCAGCAATCGCTTTTCATGCGGGAGGCGGTGGAGTGCGCGGCGATGGCGCGGCTTCCTGCGCCCCTGCCGCTTGTGGTTGTGGAGCGTTTGGACGCGATCATCCGTCTCCATCGTGAGGCTGCTTGCGTCAACGACTCAAGCAGCGTCGTTGCCGCTGATGATGCTTTCCATCGCACCTTGCTTGAGCTTGCCGGTGTCCCAACTGCTTGGCGCTATGTGCTGGAAACCCGTGAGGCTCACCGGCGGGTCAGGGTCTTGGCTCAGTCGGAATTCCAGACCGCCCTTCCCGCGGCCGAGCAGCATGCCGAAATCGTCACGCAGCTGCGTGCGGGCAATCAGGCGCAAGCAAGCGAAGCCCTTCGACAACACATCCGGGGCAACCTTCGCTTTGCTGACGACATGGCGCGATGTCATCCGGAATACTTCACGTCATAGGCCCTTGAGCAGATGTTTACTCAATTCGATGCTGTCGGCGAATTAGATTGCGATGTTAGATTGCAGCAAAAACAGGAAAAAAATGAGCGAGAAGGAATTCCAGGACAAAGTCGTCGTGGTAGCCGGCGGCGAAAGCGGAATCGGCCGCAGGTGCGTTGAGTTTTTTCTGGAGGCCGGCGCGCAGATGGTCGTCGCTGGAATCGACGAGGAGAAGCTGTAGACACTGTCCAGCCTCGCGCGCGGCAGCCGCATGACGTGCCGCCGCGTGGATGTCGGCAGTGAGCAACAGATGCAGAACTTTCAGCGCCGATTGAATATTGACCCACGGGTGATGACTGGAGTGAACCCCTGCGACTGGACCATCGGGAGTCAGATCTAAGCCGCTTGCTGGACCAGTTGGGTTTCGAACTCGTCTGGGGACTTATAGCCGAGCGCCGAATGTAGGCGTTTGGCGTTATAGACCTCCTCAATGAACTTTGGCAGCCGCGCGGCAACATCGCCGAGGGTCTCGTAGCCGCTGATGTAGACCTCTTCGACCTTGAGCGTCTTCATGAAG
>JANYAN010000145.1 GCA_025361305.1 Burkholderiales bacterium | reverse complement strand
TCATCCCGATCCCCGAATCGAGCCGCCCCAGCGCCACACCGTTGGCGCACCTGCTGGGCATTCCCTACCGCGAAGGCTTCGTCAAGAACCGGTATGTGGGCCGCACCTTCATCATGCCGGGGCAGGGCGTGCGCAAGAAGTCCGTGCGGCAGAAGCTCAACGTCATCGGCAGCGAGTTCAAGGGCCGCAATGTGTTGCTGGTGGACGATTCCATCGTGCGCGGCACCACCAGCCGGGAAATCGTGCAGATGGCGCGCGACGCCGGTGCCAGGAAGGTGTATCTGGCAAGCGCCGCGCCGCCCGTGCGTTTTCCCAATGTCTATGGCATCGACATGCCCACGCCCGGCGAACTGGTGGCGCACGGCCGCACCGTCGAGGAAGTGCGCGAGATCATCGGCTGCGACGCGCTGATCTACCAGGATGTCGAAGGCATGAAGCGCGCCATCATGAAGGCCGCGCCGACAACGCCCGACGCGCTGCGGCTGGACGGGTTCGACGCCTCATGCTTCGACGGTATTTACATCACCGGCGATGTGAATCCCGAGGACATCGCGCGAATCAACGAAGCGCGGATTGGCCAGGAAGAAATGCAGGAAGACGACACCTCGCGCCTGGCCCTGCCGAATCCGCAGGAAGCCTGAATGGCGCAGAAAAGGCTTCCGCCCAATCTTCATCGCGATACGCTGGCTGTGCGGGCCGGCATCGAACGCAGCCAGTACGGCGAGAATTCCGAGGCGCTGTACCTGACCAGCAGCTTCGTGCAGCCCGACGCCGAAACGTCGGCGCGGCGCTTTGCCGGCACCGAAGAAGGCTTCACGTATTCGCGCACGTCCAACCCCACGGTGGCGGCTTTCGAGCACCGGCTGGCGGCGCTGGAAGGCACCGAGGCGGCGATCGGCGCGGCCAGCGGAATGGCCGCCATCCTGATGCTGTGCATGGGCCTGCTCAAGGCGGGCGACCACGTGGTGTGCTCTCGCTCGGTGTTCGGCTCCACCTTGAGTCTCATCGGCCGCGATTTCGGCAAGTTCGGCGTCGAAACCAGCTTCGTGTCGCAGACCGACCTTGGCGAGTGGCGCGCCGCGATGCGGCCGAACACCCGCCTGCTGTTCGCGGAGACGCCGACCAACCCGTTGACCGAGGTGTGCGACATCCGTGCGCTGGCTGATCTGGCGCATGGCGCTGGCGCGCTGCTCACCGTGGACAACTGCTTTTGCACACCCGCGTTGCAGCGCCCGGTCGAGCTGGGCGCCGACCTGGTGATTCATTCGGGCACCAAGTACCTGGATGGGCAGGGCCGCGTCCTGGCCGGCGCCATCTGCGGTTCCACCAAACTGGTGAACGATGTGTTCGGCCCGGTGATGCGTACAGCCGGCATGGCCCTGTCGCCCTTCAATGCGTGGGTGGTTCTCAAGGGCCTTGAAACGCTGGGAATTCGCATTCAGGCCCATTGCGCCGCGGCCCTGGAGCTGGCCCGTTGGCTGGAAGGCCGGCCGGGCGTGGGCCGGGTGTATTACCCCGGCCTGGCTTCGCACCCACAGCACGAACTGGCCATGCGCCAGCAGTCGGGGCAGGGCGGTGCCGTGGTGTCGTTCAACGTGCGCGGCGAAGACGTGCAGGCGCAGCGGAGCAACGCTTTCCGCGTGATCGACGACACGCAGCTGTTCAGCATCACCGCGAACCTCGGCGACACCAAGAGCACCATCACCCACCCGGCCACGACCTCGCACGGACGCTTGAGCGAAGCGCAGCGCCAGGCCGCCGGTATCGGTCAGGGCCTGATCCGCGTGGCCGTCGGCCTGGAACACCTGGACGACCTGAAGGCCGACCTTGCGCGCGGCCTGGACACGCTGTGAAAACAAGAACTCGCTTCGCACCATCACCCACCGGTTTCATTCACCTGGGCAACATCCGCTCGGCGCTTTACCCCTGGGCGTTTGCCCGGTCGACGGGCGGAGACTTCATCCTGCGCATCGAGGACACCGACCTGGAGCGATCGTCGCAGGCCGCGGTGGATGTCATTCTGGAGAGCATGACCTGGCTGGGCCTGGACCTGGATGAAGGGCCCTACTACCAGATGCAGCGGATGGACCGCTACAAGGCAGTGCTGCAAGAGATGAAATCCACCGGCCTGGTTTACCCCTGCTACATGAGCGTGGGTGAGCTCGATGCGCTGCGCGAACAGCAGATGGCAGCGAAGGAAAAGCCGCGCTATGACGGCACCTGGCGCCCCGAGCCCGGCAAGACGCTGCCTCCGATGCCGCCGGGGGTGCAGCCTGTGCTGCGCTTCCGCAATCCCGTCGGCGGTGCGGTGGCGTGGGAGGACAAGGTCAAGGGCCGCATCGAGATCAGCAATGACGAACTCGACGATCTGGTGATCGCGCGGCCTGACGGCACGCCCACCTACAACTTCTGCGTGGTGGTGGACGACATCGATATGGCGATCACCCATGTGATCCGTGGCGATGACCATGTCAACAACACGCCGCGCCAGATCAATATCTTCCGTGCCCTGGGCACCGAGCCGCCGGTGTATGCCCACCTGCCCACAGTGCTGAACGAACTGGGCGAGAAGATGAGCAAGCGCAGCGGTGCCAAGGCCGTGACGCAGTATCGCGATGAGGGCTACCTGCCTGACGCGATGATCAATTATCTGGCCCGGCTGGGCTGGTCGCATGGAGATGCCGAGATCTTCAGCCGCCAGCAATTCCTGGAATGGTTCAACCTGGACCACTTGGGGCGCAGCGCCGCGCAGTTCGACGAGGCCAAGCTGCGCTGGGTGAACGCCCAGCACATGAAGGCGATGGCCGACCAGGCGCTGGCCGCGCTGGTCGAGCAGCTGCTGGCAAAGCGCGGCATTGCCGGCGACGGGCGCCTGCCGGCGATCTGCGCACTGTTCAAGGACCGCTGTGACACCACGGTGGCGCTGGCCGATTGGGCGGCAAAGTTCTATACAGCTGTCGAGGTCGCGCCGGACGAGCAGGCCCGGCATGTCACCGATGCGGTCAAGCCGGCGATTTCAATGTTGGCCAAGGCGCTGGCCGTCTGTGAGTGGGACAAGGCGGCGGTCGCCGCTGCAATCAAGGAAGTGCTGACCGCCAGCGGGCTGAAGATGCCACAACTGGCGATGCCTGTGCGCGTGCTGGTGATGGGCACGGCCCAGACGCCATCGCTCGACGCGGTGCTGGCGCTGTGCGACAGGGCGACTGTTGTGCAGCGTCTTGGGGCGGCCTGAGAAACTCAGGCTATAATTCAAGACTCGGAAAATGGCGGGGGTGCTGAGAGGCAACAACGCTGTTTTGGGGGTATAGCTCAGCTGGGAGAGCGCTTGCATGGCATGCAAGAGGTCATCGGTTCGATCCCGTTTACCTCCACCACCGAACGTTTCAGGTTTTGACCCTATCGTCTAGAGGCCTAGGACATTACCCTTTCACGGTAAGTACCGGGGTTCGAATCCCCGTAGGGTCGCCAAGTTAAGAAGAGGCCAATGCGTCAAGCAGAAGGCCGCTACCAGGAGTGGTAGTTCAGTTGGTTAGAATACCGG
>JANYAN010000380.1 GCA_025361305.1 Burkholderiales bacterium | reverse complement strand
GCGCTGGCCTGGTTTACCTGGCTGGCGCTCTTGCCGGGGGTGCGGTCTTTTTGCGCAAGGCCTGGGTGCTGGCCCAACGCCCCAGCCGCAAGGCCGCCTTGCAAGCATTCTTCGCGTCTCTGCTGCAACTCAGCCTGGTGCTTGGCGCGGCCACCCTGGACGCGCTATCACGGTAGTGTCTCGATGATTTCCACCGGCTTGCGGGCGATCACGCTGCTGTGCCTGCTGGTAGCAGCCGGTGCCACGTCGGCGCATGACGCCGTAGCACCCGCTGCGTCCCCCGCGCTGGATCCGGCTGCCGCATTGCAGACCAGTCAGGCGGCCATAGGCCGGTCGGTCGCCGATCGCGCCTTGCTCGACCATGACGGCAAGCCTGTACGGCTTGCCGGCTACCGCGGCAAGCCGTTGCTCGTGAGCTTCGTCTACACGGGGTGCTTCCAGGTATGCCCGACCAGCACGCACGCGCTGCTCGAAGCCGTGCGGGCGATGCGCGCCAGCATCGATCCAGGCCAGTTCAACGTCGTCAGCATCGGATTCAACCAGCCGGCCGATTCGCCGCAGGCCATGAAGGCATTCGCGCTGCAGCAGCGCATCGACTTGCCGAACTGGGCTGTCCTGAGCGCACCGGCTACTGTCGTGGACGACCTGACCCGCGACTTCGGTTTCGTCTTCAAGCCGACGCAGGCGGGATTCGACCATCTGCTTCAGGTCAGCATCGTCGACGCCGAGGGCCGCATCTACGCCCAGGTCTACGGCGACGATTTCAGCGCCGACCGGCTCGGCGAGCCCTTGCGCCGCCTGCTGCGCAACCAGCCTATGCCGCCGTCTGTGGGGCTGGCGGACGTCATCGATCGCGTGCGCGTCCTGTGCTCGGTCTATGACCCGGTCAGTGGCCAGTACCGCGTCAGTTATGCGCTGGCGTTTGAACTGGCTGGTGGGCTCACATTCATGGTGGCCATGCTTTGGTTTTTCGCGCTCGAATGGCGCGAGCGCAGGCGATTGCGGCATGGATAAGCCCCCGTCCTTGCCCGCGCCCCTGTCCTGGCTCAGCCAGTTGCTTCTGTGGGGCCTGTTCGCGCTAGTCATCGGTGTGTTCTCGCGCTGGCCCGGGTACACCGCGCTCGGCGCCGATCAGGCGCTGATCAAGCTGAGCTTCACCCATGCTGGCAAGCGCATGGCCGAATGCCGGCCACTCAGCCCGGAGGAACTGGCGAAGCTGCCGCCCAACATGCGCGCCCCGATGAAGTGCGAACGCGAGCGGGCACCGGTGCGAGTCGAAGTCGATGTCGATGGCACACCAGCAGTTCGCTACGTGGCAACCCCTTCCGGGCTATCGCGGGACGGCGCCTCGTCGGCCTATCAGCGCCTGACCGTGCCGGTCGGCGGGCACCATCTCGCGGTGCGCTTCAAGGACAGTGCCCGTGGCACCGGCTTCGACTATCAGCGCGAGCAGGATGTAGCGTTGGCGCCAGCGCAGATTCTGGTGATCGACTTCGACGCCGAGAAAGGCGGCATCACATTGCGATGACCACGACCACGTTTCCTGTGCACTCCGCTGCACGTGCGGCCCTGCCGGTTGCAACCGACTACACACTGAGCGTGCCGGACGGGGCACGCCGCGCGCTGGCGCGAGGCTGGTTATGGCTGGGCCTGTCGGCGCTGGTGGGCTCGGGCCTGTTTTCGGTACTGCTGGTGCTGTCGCGCACGCCCGGGTTCAGCAAGTGGCTGCCTTTGGCCGATTTCTTTCGGGTCGCGCTGGTCGTCCATGTAGACCTGTCCGTGCTGGTGTGGTTTGTCGCGATGGCTGGCCTGCTGTGGAGCGCCAACAGCGCGCCGCGCGCCCTGCCCGTCGCATGGGGTTCGCTGGCCCTGACTGGCGCCGGGGCTGCCCTGATGACGGTCGCACCGTTCACAGGGCAGGGGGAGGCCATCATGGCCAACTACATTCCCGTTCTCGACGGCCCCGTCTTTCTGGCGGGTCTCGCGACGTTCGCCGCCGGTGTTGCCATGCTGGTCATGCGCAGCCTGTGGCTGGCGCCAGCACTGGGCGTGTCGTTCAATGGCACGGGAGCGCTGCGCTTCGGCCTGAACGCGAGCGTCGTGGCCGCTGCGGTGGCCCTCCTGGCATTCGGCTGGTCGTTGGCGGTGGCGCCGCGTCCGCTGGCTGGCAAGGCGTACTACGAGATCGTCTTCTGGGGCGGCGGGCATGCCCTGCAGTTCACCTGGACGTTGCTGATGCTGGTGGCCTGGCTCTGGCTTGCCAGTGCCAGTGGCGCGCGGCCGCGGCTGTCGCCGCGCGTCACACTGCTGATGTTCGCGCTGGCACTGGTCAGCGTGTTCGTGACGCCCTACGCCTACCTGGCGCACGACATCGCATCGGTCGAACATCGGCAGTTACTCACCTGGGCCATGCGCCTGGGTGGAGGCCTCGCGATCCTGCCGATCAGCCTGGCGATCGTGCTGGCGCTGGCTGCTGCGCCCGCCGCCGACGCGACGGCCCGGCCGCTGCGCTCGGCGCTGGTGTCGTCGGTCGCGTTGTTCGCTGCCGGCGGCGTCATTGGCCTGTTCATCAGCGGCAGCAACGTGCGCATTCCGGCGCACTATCACGGCTGCATCGTCGGCGTCACGCTGGCGCTGATGGGGCTGGTGTACCACGTGTTGCCGCAACTGGGCTATGCGGCGCCCGACGCGCGGCTTGCCACGCTGCAGCCCATGCTTTATGGCACTGGCCAGCTACTGCACATCGTTGGCCTGGTGTGGTCGGGCGGCTATGGGGTGCAACGCAAGGTGGCTGGGGCCGACCAGGTGTTGCACAGTACGGCAGAAGTGGCGGGCATGGGATTGATGGGGCTCGGTGGCCTGATTGCAATCGCCGGCGGCCTGCTTTTCGTGGTGGTCGTGGGCAAAGCGCTGCGCCGGCCGTTCAGCCCTGCAGTCGCGATCGGCCTGGTCTCATGATCAAGCGAATTCAACGGCTGCTGCAATGGCTCTTTGTTCGCGTCGAGGCACGCTTCAACGCAGCTTTTGGCGATCGGCTCAATCCGCTTTACCAGCTCGGCGCGATCAGCTTCTTCCTGTTCTGGGCGGTCTGCGCAAGCGGCCTGTACCTCTACGTCTTCTTCGAAACCGGGGTTGTCGATGCGTTTGGTTCGGTGCAGGCCCTGACGCACGGCCAGTGGTGGGCCGGCGGCGTTCTGCGCAGCGTTCATCGCTACGCGTCGGATGCACTTGTGCTGACGATGCTGCTGCACATGGTGCGTCACTTCGCGTTTGACCGGTTCCGCGGCTTTCGCTGGTTCTCGTGGATCACCGGTGTGGCGCTGATCTGGCTGGTCTACGCCTCTGGCATCAATGGCTACATGCTGCCGTGGGACAAGATGGCCCAGTTCGTGATCACCGCCAGCTTCGAATGGATCGACTGGCTGCCGACGTTCGGCGGCACGCTGATGCGCAATTTCATGTATGGCAGCAGCGTCAACGACCGGTTCTTCTCGCTGCTGTCGTTCGTGCACATTGGCATCCCGCTGCTGGTGCTGTTGCTGATGTGGGTTCATGTGCAACGTGTACCCAAGGCTCGCACCAACCCGCCCAGGCCCATCATGGCCTGTCTGGTGGCGACACTGCTGGTGCTGTCGATCGTCGCGCCGGCCCTGAGCCAGGGTGGCGCTGCCGACATGGCGGTGTCGCCCACCGCGTTGCAGTTCGACTGGTTTCTGCTGTCCTTCCTGCCGTTGGTCTATCTGTGGCCTCATTGGGCGTTGTGGGCATTGGCCGGTACCGGCACCGGCCTGCTGGCGGTGCTGCCGTGGCTGCCGCCGGGCGACCGGCGATCCCTCAACCCAAAGCGCACCGCGAACCGGTAGTGCGACATGCCACGATGGCAGCCGGGCCGCAGGGCTATCCTGCTCGTTGCTGCGCCCGCGCAATTGCCCACAGGCCGCGCCATGTAGACTGCGCGTCGGCTTGGAAAGTGCGCACGCCCAGCATGCGCAGCGCCAGTGTGTAGCGCTCCGTGAGAGCCCAAGATCCAATGACGATGACCGGTTCTGCCTGCGCGTTCAAGTCCTGCGAGCGAAGTTCTTCGCCGATCACCAGGCCCGACAGGTAGCTGGGCAGGGCGGCCGCAGGCATCCGGTCGAACAATGACAGGGCTCGGACGCTGAAAGCTGCGTGCAGCAAATTGGCGCTGCGCTGCGCCTGCCCGACGCCGAGCTCGAACGCCTGGGTGTCAAGTTCGCCGTCTGCCGAGGGCATCGTGCGTGCCAGGATTGAGTGCTGGCGCAGCAATGCGTAGAGCTCGCCCGTCATGAAGGTGCGAAACTCTTCGATGCGGCTGCCTGCCACCCGTACCCACTTGCTGTGCGTACCCGGCAGCACGAATGCACCGTGGCCGATATCCAGAAGTTGCAGCGCGCCGAACACTTGCGTTTCCTCGCCCCGCATCACATCGGGCACACCGTCATGCTCGCAACTCAGGCCTGGGACGATGGCGATGCGGCCGGGCTCCACCCAGGTCAGTGCCGCGCAAATGTCGGCAAAGCCTGCGGGGCAGGGACAGTAGCGTGCTTCCATCCAGCCCTGGCGGCTGCCGACCATGCCGCTGAGCAGGATCAGCGCGCCTGGTGGGCTTGGCCATTGCGCAGTGGCCTGTGCGAGTACGAGCGGGAATTCGCCGGCCGTCACCGTCAGGATGCCACGCGCAAAAGTGCGTTCTTCGAGCACCTGGCCCTGCTCATCAATCAGGGCCGCGCGCAACGACGAGGTGCCCCAGTCCAGCGCGATCAGCGGACTCACAACAGCGCCCCCACCTGAGCGGGCCGCGGGAGTGGGCCCACCGCACCGAAACCTTGCACTGCGATGGCAGCGGCGGCGTTGGCATAGCGAGCCGCATCGAACAGTGAATCGCCCAGCGCGAGGCGGGCCAGCAGGTTTCCGCAGAAGCAATCGCCGGCCCCGGTGGCATCGACGACGTCCACGCGATGGCCGCCCGTGTGCTCGCGGCGCGTGCCGTCGCTCGCAGTTGCACCCGCACTGCCAAGCTTCAGGACCACTTGCTTCGCGCCGAGCGAATGACTCCAGTCGATGATTGCATCGGGGTCGCTGTGGCCGCTGAGCAGGCTGACGTCGTCCACGCTGGGCAGGAACAGGTCGCACAAGCCGATGGCCCGAGTGATTGCTGCACGCGCGTCGTCGAGCGACCAGAGCTTCAAGCGCAGATTCGAGTCGAACGACACCAGCGTACGGGCCTCGCGCGCCACCGCCATGGCTTTGAAAACGGTCTCGCGTGCCGTGGCCGAGATCGCCAGCGAGATGCCGGAGATGTGCAGGATCTTCGCCTCGCGCACCAGCGCGCGCGGCAACCACCGCGGCGTTATGTGGCTGGCGGCGGAACCCGCGCGCAGGTAGCTGAACTCATGGCCCCGGGCGCCATGGCTGACGAAGTAGATGCCGGTAGGAGCCAGCGCATCGCGCTCGACGCCGGAGGTGTCCACGCCCTCGCGTTGCCAAAGCCCCATCAGCGCGTCGCCGAATGCGTCCTGGCCCAGGCGCGTCAGATAGGTGGTGCGCGCGCCGCCTCGAGCGGCGGCGATGACGGCATTGCTGGTGTCGCCGCCGAATCCCTGGAGGTAGTGTGGCTGGCCCGGGTTCGTCTGGTTGAATTCCAGCATTGCCTCGCCGAGAGCGGCGACATCGAAGCGCCTTTCCATTCAGTGATTGTCACGCGGAACGAAGGCGCCGCGCTTGCCGACCAGGAAGTCGAGATCGACACCTTCGTCGGCCTGCAGCACATGATCGATGTACAGCTTCCAGTACCCCGACTTCAGGGGCGGCTCGGGTGCTTTCCACTGGGCCAGCCGGCGTGCCAGCTCTTCGTCGCTGATGTGCAGCTGAATCCTGCGCCGGGGCACATCCAGCTCGATCATGTCGCCGTTTTGCACTACGGCCAGAGGCCCTCCGGCGGCGGCTTCCGGTGCCGTGTGCAGCACCACCGTGCCGTAGGCGGTGCCGCTCATGCGCGCGTCGCTGATGCGCACCATGTCGGTGATGCCCTTGCGCAGGACCTTGGGCGGCAGCGGCATGTTGCCCACCTCGGCCATCCCGGGGTAGCCCTTGGGACCGCAGTTCTTCAGCACCAGCACGCAGTCTTCATCCACGTCCAGGTTCTCGTCGTCGATGCGGCTGTGGAAATCCTCGATGTTCTCGAACACCACCGCTCGGCCCTTGTGCATCATCAGTTTCGGGGTGGCGGCGCTCGGCTTGATCACCGCTCCACGCGGCGCCAGGTTGCCCCGAAGTACGGCGATGCCGGCCTTGTCCTTGAACGGCGCCTTGAACGCCTTGATGACGCGCGGGTCGTAGTTCTGTGCATCTGCGATGTTCTCGGCCACCGTCATGCCGCTGGCCGTGACGATGTCGGTATGCAGCAGGTGCGAGATCTCTTTCATCACAGCGGGCAGTCCGCCGGCGTAGCAGAAGTCTTCCATCAGGTGCTCGCCCGAAGGCTGCAGGTTCAGCAGGCAGGGCAGGTCGCTCGCAATCCGGTCGAAATCGTCGATGGCCAGCTCGACGCCGATGCGCCGCGCGATGGCGACGAGGTGGATCACCGCGTTGGTCGAACCGCCGATGGCCGCCAGCGTCATGATCGCGTTCTCGAAAGCCTTGCGGGTGAGGATGGTAGAGAGCTTCTGGTCGGTATGAACCATCTCCACGATACGCCGTCCGGCGTTGCGTGCCAGCACGTTGCGCCGTCCATCCACCGCCGGGTAGGCCGCGTTGCCGGGCAGGCCGATGCCGAGCGCCTCGATCATGCTGGCCATGGTGGAGGCCGTGCCCATGGTCATGCAATGGCCGTGACTGCGGTGCATGCAGCTCTCGGCTTCGAAAAAGTCGGCCAGCTTGAGCGCGCCCGCGCGCACCTGTTCGCTCATGCTCCACACGCCCGTGCCCGAGCCCAGCTCCTGGCCGCGCCATTTGCCATTGAGCATCGGGCCGCCGGAGACGCCCACGGTGGGCAGGTCGACGCTGGCTGCGCCCATCACCAGTGAGGGCGTGGTCTTGTCGCAGCCCATCAGCAACACGACACCGTCGATGGGGTTGCCCCGGATACTCTCTTCCACGTCCATGCTGGCCAGGTTGCGATACAGCATCGCCGTGGGCCGCAGCAGGGTCTCGCCCAGCGACATCACCGGAAATTCGAGCGGAAATCCACCCGCTTCGTAGACACCGATCTTCACCTGCTCGGCCAGCGTGCGGAAATGCGAATTGCACGGCGTCAATTCACTGAAGGTGTTGCAGATGCCGATCACCGGCCGGCCGTCGAACTGGTCGTGCGGAACGCCCTTGCCCTTCACCCAGCTGCGGTAGGCGAAGCCATCGCGGTCCTGGCGGCCGAACCATTGCTGGCTGCGCAGGTCGGAGGGTTTCTTTCGGGGGGCTGCCATGGTTGCTGTCTCCTGGTTGGGGCGCTAGGGAAAACGATCAAATCGCGCGGTGGCTTAAATCATATTATCGTAATACGTTTGCGTTGTTCCAATCAGGAGATGGATGTGTCCAAGCCCGAAGTTCTGGCGGTGTCAAAGCTGTCGCCGCTGTATCTGGAGTCGCTCCAGCGAGAATATGTGCTGCACGACCGAACCCATGAAACCGACCCGCAGGCGTTCGTCCGGCTGGCCCCGCGCATCCGCGCGATTGCGGCCAGCGGCGAATCGCGCGTCAGCCGCGAACTCATCGCACAGCTGCCTGCCCTGGAGATGATCAGCGTGATGGGCGTGGGCTACGACGGCATTAATGTGGCCGCTGCGGTGGCGCGTCAAATCCCGGTCACGCACACACCCGATGTCCTCAACGACGACGTAGCCGATCTGGCCATTGCGCTGTTGCTGGCGCTGGCGCGCCGCATACCGCAGGCCGACCGCTATGTGCGCGAGGGGCAATGGCCAAATGGCCCCATGCCCCTGGCGCGCAAGGCGTCCGGCTCGCGGATGGGCGTCGTTGGCATGGGGCGCATCGGCCAGGCGATCGCACACCGGGCCCTGGCGTTTGACATGAAGATTGCCTACACCGCGCGCAGTGCAAAGGCCGGTCTTCCCTATGCCTTCCTGCCGACTCCGGCGGCGCTGGCGGCGCAAAGCGATTTCCTGGTCGTCATAACGCCCGGCGGGGCCGGCACGCGCCACCTGATCGACGCCCGCGTGTTCGAGGCACTGGGGCCGCAGGGCTGCCTGATCAATGTTGCGCGCGGTTCGGTAGTTGACCAGGAGGCGTTGATCGACGCCCTGGCGCGCGGGGTCATTGCTGGCGCGGCGCTCGACGTGTTTGCCGACGAACCGCAGGTGCCGCCATCGCTGCGTGCGATGGACAACGTGGTTCTGACCCCGCACATCGGCAGCGCCACTGGCCAGACGCGCCGGGCCATGGCAGACCTGGCGTTTGCCAATCTGCAGGCGCGTTTCGCGGGCACCGCGTTGCCGACGCCAGTGCCCGAGTGCCGGCGGTGAGGCAGGTGCTTCCGGGTTCGGGTTTACCTTGGGTTCCAATGGCATCAATCATCATATGATAATAAGTATGAAGGCCGCCCCGGCATGATCAAGAACGTCCACGGCAGCACTGTAGACCTGCTTGGCGAAGCCATCGTTGCGGGCCGCTACGGGGTGGGCGGGGCGATGCCATCGGAGCCGCAGCTGTGCGAGCAACTGGGCGTCAGCCGCACCGTGATACGCGAATCGGTCAAGTCACTGGTGGCCAAGGGACTGATCGTCACGGGGCCCAAGGTCGGCACGCGGGTACTGTCGGAAGACCAGTGGAACTGGTTCGACCCCGACGTCATCACCTGGCAGGCCCGCGCCGGGTTGACCCCCGAGTTTCTGCGAGACCTGCAGGATCTGCGCCATGTGGTCGAACCGGCTGCGGTGCGGCTTGCTGCTCTGCGAGCCACCGACGGCGACATCGTCGCCATCGAGGCGGCCTTTGCCGGCATGAAGCACGCGGTGGAGGAGGGTGGCGACTACGTCACGTTTGACCTGCGCTTTCACCAGGGCCTGCTGCGGGCCGCACACAACCGCATGCTCATGCAGATGAGCAAGGCGCTGGGCGCCCTGCTGCGCACCAGCTTCGAAATCTCGACCGTCAAGAAGGACGGGCCGGCAGGCTCACTGGGCCAGCACCGCGCGGTGCTCGACGCCGTGATCGCCCACGATCCGATGATGGCCGAACGGTCAGTTCTCAAACTGATCAACGACGCGCACCGCGACATCGAACTGGTTCTGGGCTCGCGCCGGCGCCTGCCGCGGCTGAGCCGGCCGGCGTCCCGACTCAAGGCCCATTGAGCCGCTCCCATTCCCCGCTTCCCCACCCACCTTCACAGGAGACAAGCTGAAATGAAACACAAGTCACTACTTGCCGCCGCCCTGGTCGCGGCCGGCCTGGTCACGGCCGGCCAGGCCATGGCGCAGGAAAAGCTCACCGTCTGGTGGGTCAAGGGCTTCTACAAGGCCGAAGACGACGCACTGTTCGCCGCCATCGCGAAGTTCGAGGCCAAGCACAAGAACATCAAGATCGAGCTCTCGCAGTACCCCATCCAGGACATGATCCCGAAGACCGTCGCGGCACTCGATTCGGGCTCGCCGCCCGACGTGGCCTACGCCGATGTGTACGACTTCCAGGTCACCGCGAAGTGGGCCTTCGACGACAAGCTCGAAGACATCAGCAGCGTCATCAACCCGATCCGCGCGCGCTTCGCGCCGAACACGATCGAGACGACCTTCCTCTACAACGATCAGGCGAAGAACCGCGCGTATTACGCCTTCCCGATCAAGCAGCAGACCATGCACATCGAGTACTGGTCCG
>JANYAN010000363.1 GCA_025361305.1 Burkholderiales bacterium | reverse complement strand
GTGCTGCAGGCCGCGCGCAGTCAGTTCGGACTGCCTCCAGCACTCACCACCGCTCACGGCAATGTGCTGCTGGCCGAGTTCCGTGCGACAGGTGGGTACAGCAGCAACCTGAACCGAGCACCTCTGCATGACACACTGTCGGTCCAGCTCGACGGGGCCGCCGTCGACCTGCTTCTGAGCGCCGACCTGCGACCGCGCGGTGGTGCCTATGCCGAGACCGGCGCCGAACTTCGCTATATCTACCTCGAATCCGGGCTCAAGTTGGGCGGCAGTGTGTCCGAACGGGTCTCTTCCAACAGCGATGACCGATTGACCGTGGCCGCCGCCGATTTGCGCCGCCCGGTCGCCGAACGGCACGAACTGGGCCTGCAGGCATATTCGCTGTCCCAGGGCGGGCAACTGGGCCTGTCAGCTGCCGGCGCCCTGTGGGAATGGCAACCCGGCACCGCCTGGAAGAAGATGTTGCTGACGGTTGAGCGGCGGCGGCTGGTCCAGTCGGATGCGCGCTATACCGCATGGCGCCTTGAAAGCCAGTATCAACCCTGGCCTTCATGGAACCTGGGCGCTTTCGCGGAGGACGAGGGACGCAGCGCGCAGCGTGCTGGCGAGGGAACGCGCCGCCTGGGCACGTGGGCGCAGTACGACATCGGGACGACGCCGGCCGGCCCGCTCGTGGGCTCGCTGCGCTACATCTACGGCCGCGACGCTGTCGCCTACAGCCCCCTGTTCGGCGATACCCGGCGCACCCTGCGGCAGGCCGAGGTCAACCTGCGCCTGTCCACGCCCCTGGATCGATGGCCGCTGTTCGACCGGCTGGGCAAGCCGATGCTGCGAACCGAGTTAAGCGGGTTCGGGCAGCGCTCGAACATCGAGCTGTTCACAATGAACGAATGGCAAGTACGGCTAAGCCTCGTCTGGCAGCTTCAAAAATAGCTTTTTACCCTGGCGCGTTATCCGCCCGTCGCGGGCCCAGGCGGACAGCAGCCGGGAGACGGTTTCACGCTTCAGACCGCTCAACTGCGCCAATGACTCCTGATTCGGCAGCGATTCGATGAAGAGCATGTCGCGCTGCCCGACCACGGGCATCGCGATGCGTGCCAGCGCATCCATCAGGCGCGGCGCGGCGCTGCGCTGGGTCAGGCTGTTGCGCGCGGTGTTCATTTCGCCCAGCAGTGCAGAAAGATGCTGCATGACACGCCGCGCCACAATCGGTACCGTCAGAAAGACCCGCAGTGCGTCCTCGCGCGGCAGGTGCAGCAGGATTGAGTCGCTCATGGCCGTGACCGTGGCGCTGTAGCACGAATCGTCGACCACGGATCGCTCGCCGAACACCTGGCCAGGATGCGCCACGGCAAAGACCAGCGGCTCACCGCCGCGGTCGTTGGTCCGGCTAAAGGCCAGGAGACCCTCGGTTACGAAGAAGACCCCCCTTGTAGGCTCGTCTTGCGTCACGACGACCGAGCCCTTGGGCGCAAGGACCACCCGCATCACGGGCGCCACATCAGTCAAAACCGACTCGTCCAAACCAGCCCACAACGGGATTCGCATCAGGGCGCCAACGGTGACATGGGCCGTATGTTTCATGCCTTCTGTGCCTCGGGGCCATTGTAAAAATGCAACATCATCGGAAAATGTGATCGCAGTCACATGGAATGGACGAATCTTACCTATAGAATCGGCCCGGTCTGATGGTCTTTCCTGGGACGCATGCCTGTATGCGTGGATGGCCCTTAGCGATTTATTCGAACCTTTTGCAGCAGTTCAACCGGAGCACAAGATGGCAATTAGTTTTATCACAGCGGCGCAACGTGACAGCCTGGTACGGCTTTACATCGCTTACTTCAACCGCGCGCCCGAAACCGCCGGTCTGAATTACTGGACGGACGTACTGATCCACGATCTCAACCAAGGGTTGTCGCAATCCGCGGCGTACACCGATATCGCGAATCAATTTTACAGTGCGGCAATCCAGTATTCCAGCATCACGGGGTACTCGGAGTTCATGACTTCGGCCGAATTCGTGACTAAGATCTATGCCAACGTGCTGAGCCGCCCGACCGGTGTGTCGGCCGGCGAAATCAATTATTGGGTGACGGCTCTGAGCGGTACCAACCCGAACGAAGTTGGCGTCACGCGCGGCACGTTGATCCAGACGATGGTCAACGAGGCCATGTCCTTCGCAGGTGACCCGACCTATGGCTTTGTCGCCCAGACGTTGATCAACAAGGTTGCCGTTGCTGAGTTCTTTGCCCAGCCGCAATACTCCGGCACGCTGACCGGCAACGATGCAGTTCTGGCTGGCGCCCGCGCCCTGGCCAATGTGACGTCATCGGCGGCTTCGGTTACAGCCGCAGAGGCGGCCATTGTCGCCGGAACGATCCAGAACCCCACGCCAGTTCCCGGCAACTTCGCCGTCTCGCTCACCGAGAACACCTCGATCACGGCGCACGTGGTGGCCACCGACAACAACCCCGTCACCTATAGCGTGGCAACGGGCCCCTCGCACGGCATCGTCACGCTCAATCCGGACGGCTCCTACACCTATACGCCCAACGCTTACTATAGCGGTACAGACACCTTCACCTATAGCGCCAGCGACGGCAACTCCGCTGCGAACGGCACGGTCAGCATTACGGTCAATCCGGTGATCCACTCCCTGATCGTCAACGCCAGCGCGACGACGGTCAACGAAGGCCAGGCGGTCACATTCGCCATCAACACCACCAATGTGCCGGCCGGCACGGTGCTCAACTACACCCTTAGTGGCGTCACAGCTGGCGATGTCAGCGTGCCCCTGGTCGGCACAGTGGCGGTCGGCTCGAACGGTCAGGCCGTGCTGGTTGTGCCCAACGTGGCCGACAACATCACCGACGGCAACAAGGTCCTGACGGTGGCCTTCACCTCACCGACGGTCGGCGGCCAGGCTGTCGTCATCACCCAGGCCGGCGCGGTCACCGTGGTGGACACCTCCAAGCAATACACGGCCACCGTCACCAGCCCCTCGGTTCTGGAAGGCAATGCCGGTACCACCACCGCGCTGAGCTTTGTCATCACCCTGAATGAGACCGCCAAAGACACCGTTGTCGTGAACTACGCTTCGGCCAACGGCACGGCGTCGTCGCTCAGCGATTACAGCGGGGTAGCTGGCAGTGTCACCATTGCCGCGGGCCAACAGTCGGCCACCGTGCTCGTGCCCGTGCAGGGCGACAACACTGTCGAAAACGACGAAACGCTGACCCTGACGGTTTCCCCTGCCACTGCCGTCCTGGCCAGAGTCCGCTAGGCCGAGGATTCCATCGCGTCCACCCGATCCACCTCCATCACCATCACACCGTCGGTTCCGAGGGTGGTCATGGGCGTGAACCGCGCGCCCCAGCGGACCTCCTCGGCGATGTACGAGGTGCGCTGATAGATGGTCTGGGCGAAGGTGTCGTCGAAAGCCTTGATGAGGACGATGAACTCGGCCTGGGCCTGCCGCAGGTCCCCGTCCGCCATGCCAGCCATGGGACTGGCCTCGTCGATGGGATGCACCACGGTCCAGCTGGTGGGGAAGAGGTTGATCTTGCTGCGCTCCAG
>JANYAN010000359.1 GCA_025361305.1 Burkholderiales bacterium | reverse complement strand
TGACGCAGAAGCGTGCCTATTACGCCTTCCCGATCAAGCAGCAGACCATGCACATCCAGTACTGGAAAGACATGCTGGCGGACGCGGGCTTCAAGGAAAGCGATATCCCCAAGGACTGGAAAGGCTACTGGAGCTTCTGGTGCGACAAGGTCCAGCCAGCTTCGCGCCAGAAGACCGGCCAGCGTACCTATGGCATCGGCCAGCCTCTGGGCGTCGATTCCAGCGATTCGTTCTATTCATTCCTGACCTTCATGGACGCGTACAACGTCAAGCTGGTCAACGACTCCGGCAAGCTGCTGGTCGACGACCCGGCCGTGCGCAAGGGCCTGATCGATGCGCTCAGCGACTACACGGCGGTCTACACCAAGGGCTGCTCGCCGCCGTCGTCCACCAGCTGGAAAGATCCGGACAACAACGTGGCCTTCCACAACAAGACCACGGTCATGACGCACAACGCAACGATCTCGATCGCGGCGAAGTGGCTGGATGACATGAACAACGCGGAACTCAAACCCGAGCAGCGCGCGATTGCCAAGAAGAACTACACCGAGCTGATTGCCACCGCTGGCTTTCCGAACAAGCCCGACGGCGGCAAGATGGTCTATCGCGCCGCGGTCAAGACTGGTGTGATCTTCAAGGACGCCAAGAACAAGGTGGCGGCCAAGAAGTTCGTGGCCTTCATGCTCGATGAGGCCAATCTGACGCCATACGTGGAAGGGTCGCTCGGCCGCTGGTTCCCGGTAACCAAGAACGCGCAGCAAAGCGCCTTCTGGAAGGGAGACCCGCACCGCCTGGCCGTCTACAACCAGTTCATGAACGGTACGACGCCATTCGAGTTCACCAAGAACTACAAGTTCACGGTGCTGAACAACGAGAACGTCTGGGCCAAGGCTGCCAACCGGGTCCTGAACGAAAAGGTGCCGGTTGACAAGGCCGTGGACGAAATGATCGCGCGCATCAAGCAGGTTGCCGGTTAAGTACGGATCGCGATCGCGGGAGCCGCACCGACCGGTGCCGGTGCGGCTCACTCCACTTCTACATGGATCCATCATGTCTACCCCCAGCACGGCATTGACTGCAGCAGTTGCTCCCCGCAGCGCACCCGCCTCGCGCGCCCGAATTTCCTCGCAATGGGAGTTCTGGGGCCGGCTGCTGGTCGTGCCCTACCTGCTGATCTTCCTGGTCTTCGTACTGTTTCCAGTTTGCTACGGCCTGTGGCTGGCGCGCCACCCAGAGAGCTATGTCAAGCTGTTCGACGATCCGATTTTCTTTCGCACCGCCGTCAACACGGTGGTCTTCCTGGTGGTGGGGATCAACATCAAGATGGTGATCGCCATGATCCTCTCGGGCTTTTTCATCCAGGCGCGCTGGTGGATCAAGGCCCTGTCGCTGGTTTTCATCCTGCCCTGGGCGCTGCCCTCGATCCCCACCATCCTCTCGGTACGATTCATGCTCAACCCCGAGTGGGGCGTAGTCAATACGCTGATCTTCCGCATGACGGGGCTGGATGGCCCCAACTGGTTGAACGACCCGACGCTGGCCCTGTCGCTTTCAATGGTGATGCATATCTGGAAGTCGCTGCCGTTCTGGACGCTGATCCTGATCGCCGGCCGCCTGGGCATTCCGTCCGAACAATACGAGGCCGCTTCGGTCGATGGCGCCACCAGCTGGCAGAAGTTCCGCTACATCACCTGGCCGTCGATGCGCACGCTCTACCTCACGTCCACCATCCTGTCGATGATCTGGACCCTGGGTGATTTCAACAGCGTGTACCTGCTCACGGGCGGCGGTCCGGCTGACCTGACACATGTGCTGGCCACCCTGGGCATCCGCTACTTGCGGCTGGACCAGGTGGATCTGGCGATGGCCTCGATCGTGGTGGCGCTGCCGTTGGTGCTACCGCTGGTGTACTTCATGATGAAGCGCCTGTCCAAGTAGGGCCATCGCCATGAAACGAATCACATTCAAGGCCGTGGCCACCGAGGCCAAGCTGCTGCTGATCGGGATCCCTGTGTTCCTGTGGACCATGATCCCGGTCTATCACCTGTTCCTGTTCTCGATCTCCAGCAAGGACTCGGCCACCTCCGGACGGCTGTGGCCCAAGGAGCCGACGCTGCAGAACTTCGACTTCGTGTTCTACCAGAAGCATTTCTACCTGGACCACTTCTGGGTGCAGATGCGCAACTCGCTGGTGATCGCGATTTCCGTGGGTGCCCTGACGCTGATCGTCTCGACATGCGCGGCCTTCGCCATCAGCCGGCTGCGCGTGCGAGGTGGCCGCACGGTGATGAACCTGGCACTGTTCACCTACTTTATTCCCGCGGCATTTCTGGCAGTGCCGATGTACAAGACCATGGGGATCTACGGCTTGCTGAACAACCAGTGGTCGCTGATCCTGGCCATGGTGACCATCGCCTCCCCGTACTGCATCTGGGTGCTCAAGCAGGCCTCGGACAAGCTGCCGTTCGAGCTGGACGAGGCGGCCCGCATGGATGGCGCCACGCCGCTGCAGCTGTTTCGCCTGGTCTACCTGCCCCTGATGGTGCCCTCACTGGTGGCAGTGGGCACCTACGCCCTGTTGCTGGCCTGGAATGAATATCTGTACGCCTTCCTGCTGCTGTCCAACGACACCAGCGTGACGCTGGCGGTAGCACTTGGCAATTTCCTGTCCGCCGACGATTCGCCCTGGGAATTGCTCATGACCACCGGCCTCATCTACGCGCTGCCCCCGGCCGCAATCTATTACGCATTCAAACGCTACATGGTGTCGGGTCTGACGGCCGGCGCCGTCAAATCATGAAACCTTGTGGGACAGACCTTTAGCTCTGTCCCCAACTCAATAAGGTCACTTACATGGCAACGGTTTCATTCCGCGACATCCGCAAGTCCTTCGGCAAGGTCGACATCATCCATGGCCTCAGCTTCGATATCGCCGAGGGCGAATTCGTGGTGCTGGTCGGCCCTTCGGGATGCGGCAAGTCCACGCTGCTGCGCATGCTGGCCGGCCTGGAGGAAATTACCGGCGGTGAGATCCACATCGACGACAAGGTGATCAACGACCTCGATTCCAAGGACCGCGACATCGCCATGGTGTTCCAGAGCTACGCGCTCTACCCGCACATGAGCGTGCGCGAGAACCTCGAGTTCGGGCTCAAGATCCGCGAGACGCCGCGCCCCGAGATCGAGCGGCTGGTCGGGGAGGCGGCGAAGATCCTCGGC
>JANYAN010000275.1 GCA_025361305.1 Burkholderiales bacterium | reverse complement strand
CGGCTGCTCCGACAGCCGGGTGCCGGCCAACCAGATCACGGGCCTGGAGCCTGGCGAGGTCTTCGTGCACCGCAACGTGGCCAACATCGTCGTGCATTCCGACCTGAACGCGCTGTCGGCCATCCAGTTCGCGGTGGAGCGGCTCAAGGTGGAGCACATCATGGTGGTGGGTCACTACGGGTGCTCGGGCGTGCAGGCGGCCCTGGAAGGCGCGCGCATCGGCCTGGCTGACAACTGGATTCGCCACATCCAGGACGTTCGCGACCGGCACCGTACCTTGCTGGATGCGCTGGACGGCGCGCAGCGCGCCGATGCGCTATGCGACCTGAACGTGATCGAGCAGGTGGTCAATGTCTGCGTCAGCACGGTGATGGTCGACGCGTGGGCGCGCGGCCAGAAGGTCAGCATCCATGGCTGGGCCTTTGGCGTTCATGACGGATTGCTGCAGGACCTGCAGATGACAGTGACGAGCACCGGCTCGATCGAGCCGCTCTACCGCGCCGCCATCGAGGGCGTGATCGCGGCCCGGAGGTAACGGCATGTTCCCCCAGCGCCTCGACTCACCGCAAGCCTACGACATCGCCAAGGCGATGATGGATGGCTTCAACCGGCACTACCGCCTGTTTCGTACCGAATCGGCGCGCGCCAAGCATCGTTTCGAGACAGCCGACTGGCACGGTCAGCAGCGCGCCCAGCGCGAGCGCATCGAGTTTTACGACTTGCGGGTCAAGGAAGCCACGGCGCGCCTTGAAAAAGAGTTCAGGGCCGGCGAGCAGCCCATGGATGTGTGGCAGCAGGTCAAGTTGCACTACATCGGGCTGCTGGTCGACCACCACCAACCTGAGCTGGCGGAGACCTTCTTCAATTCGGTCACCACCAAGATCCTGCATCGCACGCACTTTCACAACGACTTCATCTTCGTGCGCCCGGCGGTGAGCACCGAATACATCGAGAACGACGAGCCGGCCGCCACACCCACCTATCTCTCCTACTACCCGACGCGCTTGACACTAGGCGACACCATTGAGCGCATCGTCGACAACTTCCGGTTGCAGCGCCCGTTCGACGATCTGCCGCGTGACGCCGCCCTGGTGCTTGAGGCCATCAATGCCCGGCTGGCCCAGGTCAAGCTGCGCGCCAATTTCCAGATCCAGGTGCTGTCCAGCCTGTTCTTCCGCAACAAGGGTGCCTACGTGGTGGGCAAGATCATCAACGGCTTCAACGAAGTGCCCTTTGCGCTGCCGATCCTGCACAACGAGGCCGGCCGGCTGGTGATCGATGCTGCCCTGTTCGGCGAGGACGACCTGCAGGCGCTGTTCTCCTTTGCCCGGGCCTATTTCATGGTCGACATGGAAGTGCCGTCGGCCTACGTGCAGTTCCTGCGCTCGCTCATGCCACGCAAGCCGCGCAACGAGATCTACAACGCCCTGGGGCTGGCCAAGCAGGGCAAGACGCTGTTCTACCGGGACTTCCTCTATCACCTGAAACATTCGAGCGACAAGTTCCGCATCGCGCCCGGCATCAAGGGCATGGTGATGCTGGTGTTCGACCTGCCGTCCTTTCCCTACGTGTTCAAGCTGATCAAGGACTACTACCCGCCCCAGAAGGACACAACCCGCGAGAAAATCAAGGGCAAGTACCTGCTGGTCAAACAGCACGACCGGGTTGGGCGCATGGCCGACACGCTGGAGTACAGCGAGGTGGCGTTCGCGCTGGACCGCTTCGAGGACGAGTTGATCGACGAAATCAAGAAGTTCGCCCCGAGCCAGCTGGAAATCAGCGATCGGGACGGCAATGGCCGCGAGGAGGTGATCATCAAGCACCTCTACATTGAGCGGCGCATGATCCCACTGAACATCTACCTGCAGGAGGCGCTGGACGCCGGGCCGGCCAGCGAGGGCGATCCGGCCGTTGCCGCCCAGGCGCGCGAGCAGATCGAGCGCTCGGTGATCGACTACGGCAACGCGATCAAGGACCTGGTGGCGGCCAACATCTTTCCGGGCGACATGCTGTGGAAGAACTTCGGCGTCACCCGCAATGGCAAGGTGGTGTTCTACGACTATGACGAGATCGAGTACATCACCGACTGCAATTTCCGCCGCGTGCCGCAGGCCCGTACCGAGGAGGACGAGATGTCCGGCGAAGTCTGGTATTCGGTCGGGCCGCATGACGTGTTTCCCGAAACCTTCGGCCCGTTTCTGCTGGGCACACCGGCCGTGCGCGAAGTGTTCATGAGCCACCACGCCGACCTGCTTGACGCGGCGTTCTGGCAAGGCCACAAGGAACGCATCGGGGCCGGCTATGTGCACGATGTCTTTCCCTATGAGCGCGAGAGGCGCTTCACCGCCCGCCAGGGCCAGCACCGCCCCGTCGCGCAAGAGCAATGCGGTGCAGCAGTTCAATCCACCTGATCACTTCGAAGGAGCAAATCATGTCTGATTCCATCGTCATTGTTGGCGCCGCCCGCACCCCCATGGGCAGCTTCCAGGGTGATTTCACCTCCCTTGCCGCACACGATCTGGGCGGCGCCGCCATCAAGGCCGCGCTGCAGCGCGCGGGTGTCCCCGGGGACGCGATTGGCGAAGTTCTGTTCGGCAATTGCCTGATGGCGGGCCAGGGCCAGGCCCCGGCCCGGCAGGCGGCCTTCAAGGGCGGCCTGCCCAAGAGCGCAGGCGCCGTCACGCTGTCCAAGATGTGCGGCTCGGGCATGAAGGCCGCGATGTTTGCGCACGACATGCTGCTGGCTGGCACGCACGAGGTGATGGTGGCTGGCGGCATGGAGAGCATGACTAACGCGCCCTATCTGCTGCCCAAGGCCCGCGGCGGCTACCGCATCGGCCACGACCGCATCTTCGACCACATGATGCTCGACGGCCTGGAAGACGCCTATGAGCCGGGGCGCGCGATGGGCACTTTCGGCGAAGACTGCGCCGCCAAATACACCTTCAGCCGCGAGGCACAGGATGCCTTCGCTACGGCAAGCGTGCAGCGCGCCAAGGCCGCCACCGAATCGGGCGCCTTCGCCACTGAGATCACGCCGGTGGGCGTAAAGGACCGCAGCGGCGAGCGACTGGTGTCCATCGACGAGGGCCCGGGCAAGGTCAAGCTGGACAAGATCCCCACGCTCAAGCCGGCATTCAAGAAGGATGGCACGATCACCGCCGCGTCCAGCTCGAGCATTAACGACGGCGCCGCCGCGCTGGTGATGATGAAGGAATCGACAGCCAAACGTCTGGGCGTCAAGCCATTGGCGCGGCTGGTCGGCCATGCCATGCACGCGCAAGAGCCGAACTGGTTCACCACCGCGCCGGTTGGCGCATCGCAGAAGCTCCTGGCCAAAACCGGCTGGAGCGTGCACGACGTCGATTTGTGGGAGGTGAACGAAGCCTTCGCCGTGGTGCCGATGGCGCTGATGGAAGAACTGAAGGTGGCGCACGACATCGTCAACGTGAATGGCGGCGCCTGCGCGCTCGGCCACCCGATTGGCGCTTCGGGCGCCCGCATCATGGTGACGCTGATCCACGCCCTGCAGCGGCGCGGCGGCAAGCGCGGCGTTGCCACACTGTGCATAGGCGGCGGTGAAGCCACGGCGGTGGCGCTCGAACTCATCTAAAAGAATTGTCATTGCGGGCCTGACCCGCAATCCACGGCGGAGCGCCAACGTGGATGCCGGATCAAGTCCGGCATGACAGAAGGAAAACCATGCTGCTCACTCAAGACCAGGAAATGATTCGCGATGCCGTGCGGGCCTTCGCTCAGGAGCAGCTGTGGCCGAACGCGCCGCGCTGGGACCGTGAGCACGAATTCCCGCGAGAGGCGCACCGCGGGCTGGCGGCGCTGGGAGCCTACGGCATTTGCGTGCCAGAGGAATTGGGCGGCGCCGGTCTGGACTACGTGACTTTGGCCTTGGTGCTGGAGGAAATCGCGGCCGGCGACGGCGGCACCAGCACGGCGATCAGCGTCACCAATTGCCCGGTCAACGCCATCCTGATGCGTTACGGCAATCCGGCGCAGCAGAAGAAGTGGCTGGCGCCGCTGGCGCAGGGCGACATGCTGGGCGTGTTCTGCCTGACGGAGCCTCACGTAGGCAGCGACGCCTCTGGCCTTCGTACTACCGCGGCCAGGGATGGTGACGGTTACGTCATCAACGGCGTCAAGCAATTCATCACCAGCGGCAAGAACGGCCAGCTCGCGGTGGTGATCGCAGTGACCGACAAGGGCGCCGGCAAGAAGGGAATGAGCGCCTTTCTGGTACCCACCGATTCGCCGGGCTATGTGGTGGCCCGGCTCGAAGAAAAACTCGGCCAGCGCTCCAGCGACACGGCGCAGATCAACTTCGACAACTGCCGCATTCCGGCTGATAACCTGATCGGGCAAGAGGGCGAAGGCTACCGGATCGCCCTGTCAGCGCTGGAGGGCGGACGTATCGGCATTGCGGCGCAGAGCGTGGGCATGGCTCGCAGCGCCTTCGAGGTGGCGCTGGCGTATGCCAAGGAGCGCCAGAGCTTCGGTACGGCCATCTTCAACCACCAGGCCGTGGGCTTTCGCCTGGCCGAATGCGCGACCAGGCTGGAAGCCGCACGCCAGTTGATCTGGCATGCGGCCAGCCTGCGCGATGCGGGCCGGCCGTGCCTGAAGGAGGCGGCCATGGCCAAGCTGTTCGCCAGCGAAATGGCCGAAGAGGTCTGCAGCGCGGCCATCCAGACACTGGGCGGTTACGGCTACGTGAGCGACTTCCCGGTAGAGCGCATCTACCGTGACGTGCGGGTCTGCCAGATTTACGAGGGCACGTCCGACGTGCAGAAGATCATCATCCAGCGCGCTTTGGCCTGACAGGAGCAACCACCATGCCGATCACCAAGGGCTTTCGCCAGCTCGTCGACGAGGCCAACACCCAGATCACCACCTACACCGTCGAACAGGTTCGCGCCCGCCTGGACGCGCCAGGAACGAAGATCGTGGACATCCGCGACGTGCGCGAACTCGAGCGCGAGGGCACAGTGCCTGATTGCCTGAACGCGCCGCGCGGCATGCTCGAATTCTGGGTCGATCCGGCTTCGCCCTACTTCAAACCGGTGTTCGGCGACGAAGGCACTGAATTCATTCTGTTCTGTGGCGCTGGCTGGCGCAGCGCGCTGGCCACCAAGGCGCTCAAGGACATGGGCATGACCAATGTGGCGCACATCGAAGGCGGATTTGCCGAGTGGGTAAAGCAGAGGGCGCCTGTGGAGACCTACGAGGCCCACAAGGCCCGCCGGCACAAGGCCTGAACGGGCGATGCCGCCGGCGCCGGATGCCTGCCCCTGCGGCCGCCAGGACGCGAAGGGACGGCCCCTGGGCTACGCCCTCTGCTGCGGCCGGTTCCTGGACGCTGGCAACCCAGCGCCAGATGCACAAAGCCTGATGCGCTCGCGCTACACGGCGTTCGTGCGTGGACGGGCCGACTACCTGCTGGCTACCTGGCACCCGGCCCGCCGGCCACCGGCGCTTGAATTCGAGCACGGCGCCAAGTGGCTGGGCCTTCAAGTAAGCGGGTACCGATCGACAGGGGCAGACACGGCCGAAGTCGAATTTGTCGCGCGGCACCGTGTCGCCGGCCGGGCAGTCCGTTTGCACGAGCGCGGCCGCTTCGTGCGCGAAGAAGGCCGTTGGTACTACCTGGACGGAGACATCATTTGACTCAAAGCTTCGATGCCGTGCTGTTCGACTGCGATGGCGTGCTGGTGGACAGCGAACCCATCACCAACGGCGTATTGCGCGACATGCTGGAAGAGCTGGGCTGGAAGCTCAACCTGCAGGAATGCATGCACACCTTCGTCGGAAAGGCGGTCAAGGACGAGCGAGCGCTGATCGAGGCCCGAACTGGCCAGCCATTGACCGAGGAGTGGCTTGTCCGCTTTCGTGAGCGCCGCAATCAGGCGCTGATTCGCGACGTCAAGCCGATTCGCAACGCCGTGGCGGCCGTGGCTATGTTGCATGAGCGCTTCAAAGGGCGCATCGCCTGCGCATCCGGCGCGGACCGCTTCAAGGTGGAGCTTCAACTGGAGAGATGCGCACTGTTGCAGTACTTCACGGGTCGGGTCTTCAGCGGTCACGAACTGCCCCGGTCCAAGCCGGCGCCGGACGTCTATCTTGCGGCAGCGGCAGCGCTGGGCGTGCAGCCCACGCGATGTGTCGTGGTGGAAGATACCGTGACGGGCGTGCGGGCCGGGGTGGCAGCCGGCGCGACCGTGTTCGGTTACAGCCCGAACGAGGCGGGGCATGACGCGCCGGCTCAGTTGCGCGCGGCCGGTGCGGTCACCATCTTCACCGACATGGCGAGCTTGCCGGGGCTCATGGCCAGCGAGTAGCATTCGGCATGACCGCACAACAGATCCGCTTCGACGATGGCGCCGCCTATGAACGGTTGATGGGCAAGTGGAGCCAGCTGGCGGGCGATGTCTTCCTCGATTGGCTCAAACCGGCGCCGGGCCTGCGCTGGGTCGACGTGGGCTGCGGCAACGGCGCGTTCACTGAGATGGTGGTTGATCGCTGTGCGCCCATGGAAGTGCAGGGTTTTGATCCTTCCGAGGGCCAACTCGCCTTTGCCCGCGCGCGGCCGGCCGCGCGGCTGGCGCAGTTCCGCCTGGGCGACGCCATGGCCCAGCCTTACGCCGACGACAGCTTCGATATCGCCGTCATGGCGCTGGTGATCTTCTTCGTTCCCGAACCGGCCAAAGGTGTCGCAGAAATGGCGCGCGTGGTTCGTCCGGGCGGCACGATTGCCGCCTACGCCTGGGATGTACTGGGTGGCGGCTTTCCCCTGGAACCGCTGAACAGCGAGTTGCGCGCACTGGGCAGCACGCCCCTGATGCCACCCAGCGTGGATGCGTCCCGGATTGACGCCATGCGGCAATTGTGGAAGGACGCGGGGATCGAAGCCGTCGAGACCCGCGAGATCACGGTGCAACGGACCTTCGATGACTTCGAGGATTTCTGGACCACAAGCCTGATGGCGGCCAGCCTGGGCGCGAAGGTCAAGGAAATGTCGGCTGCCGATGTGGAATCTCTGCGCTCACGGGTCCGCCTGCGGCTGCCTGCCGACGCCAACGGCCGCATCACCTACAGCGCCCGTGCCAATGCGGTGAAGGGCCGGCTTCCGGACTAGCGGGTTGCCATGCGCAAAGCCTTGGTCTTTCTTGGCCTGGTCTTTGGCCTGCTGGCGGCCACGCAGGCTGCCGATGAATTGCCGCTTGACCGCATCAAGCTGCCGCCGGGCTTTTCCATCGAGCTCTGGGCGCGGGCCGACAACGCGCGCCAGATGGCCTTGGGACGTGTCGATTCGGCGGGGGGCACCTTGTTCGTCGGCTCGATGCAGGCCGGCAAGGTGCATGCGGTGCGCTTCGATGCGGCCTACAAGGTGCAGGGCGTCAACATGGTGGCCAGCGGACTCAGGCTGCCGGTGGGCGTGGCGTACAGGAACGGCAGCTTGTACGTTTCGGCCGTCAACCGCATCCTGCGCTTCGACGGTATCGACCAGCCGCAAAGTCGCCCGTCTGCGCCAGTGGTTGTCACCGACAAATTGCCCAATGACACGCACCACGGCTGGAGGTTCATCGCGTTCGGTCCGGACGGCAAGTTGTACGTGCCGGTGGGCGCGCCGTGCAATGCGTGCGAACCCGACTTTCAGCGCTACGCCCAGATTTCCCGCATGAACCCCGATGGCAGCGGGGCCGAAGTCTTCGCCAGCGGCGTGCGCAACAGCGTGGGCTTCGACTGGCAGCCGCAGACCCGGGAGCTCTGGTTCACCGACAACGGCCGCGACAACCTGGGCGATGAAGCGCCGCCGGACCAACTCAATCATGCGCCGCGTGCTGGCATGAACTTCGGCTTTCCCTATTGCCACGGTGGCGACCTGCCCGACCCTGAATTCGGCTCGCGGCGGCGCTGCGACGAATTCACGCCGCCGGCACAAAAACTGGGGCCGCATGTGGCTTCTCTGGGGATGCGTTTCTACACCGGCAGCCAGTTCCCGCCCGAATATCGCGACCAGATCTTCATCGCCGAGCACGGCTCCTGGAACCGCTCGAAGAAGATTGGTTATCGCGTTTCTCTCGTGCGCGTGCAGGGCGCAAGGGCTGTGTCGTACGAACCCTTCGCTAGCGGATGGCTGCAGGGCGAGAGCGTGTGGGGCCGGCCAACCGACGTGCTGGTGCTGCCCGACGGCTCGCTGCTGGTGGCCGATGACTACGCCGGGGCGATCTACCGGATCACCTTCAGGAGGTGACCACGCCGATGATCTATTCCAGGGACCGCCACGAGCCACTCACGGCTGCGGCGTGGGATGGGGGGCGGGCACGCAGCGCCATCGAGCAGATCGTCCGGCTGACCGAGGCGGGTTGCTCGGCGCAAGGCCTCTGGCAGTCGCACCCGCTGGACAGTAACAAGGCCGATCCGGCCTATATGCTCTATGCCGGGTCCTGCGGCGTCATCTGGGCCTTGCGCTACCTGGAAACACAGGGTGCGGCAAGACGGGTGAACAACTATCGGCCCCACGTGCCTGGGCTGCTCGATCCCAATCGCAAGGACATGGGTGACGCCGGCGTGTCCCCGTTCGCCTCGTATCTGATGGGCGACACGAGCATCCTCATGCTCGACTACTGGCTCGACCCCGCCGATGAGACTGCCGACGCGGTGGCCGGCCTCGTGCGGGCGAATCTCGACCATCCGAGCCGTGAGTTGATGTGGGGCTCGCCTGGAACATTGCTGGCCGCATTGTTCATGCATTGGCGCACCGGCGAGGACCGATGGGCGCAGCTGTATCGGGAAACGGCCCGAACGCTGTGGTCACAACTCGAATGGTCGCAGGACGACAGCTGCCACTACTGGACCCAGGACATGTATGGGAAGCACTCCAGCTATATCGACGCGGTGCATGGCTTCGCCGGCACCGCCTCGCCGCTGATCCTGGGCCGGCAGCTGCTGGGCGAAGCTGAGTGGGAGCGGTGGCGGCAGTGCATTACGAACACCATCCGCCGCAATGCTGAACGTGATGGCATGTTGGTCAATTGGCGCGCGCATCTCAGTTCGGCCCGCGATGGGCCCAAACTGGTGCAGTACTGCCACGGCGCACCGGGTTTCGTGGTTTGCCTGGGTGATCTTCCGGACGACTCGCTGGATGACCTGCTCGAAGGAGCGGCACAGTTGACCTGGCTGGCCGGACCGCTGCGGAAGGGATCGAACCTGTGTCATGGCACAGGCGGCAATGGTTACGCGTTTCTCAAGCTGTTCCGGCGAACCGGCGACGAGATGTGGCTGCAAAGGGCGCGTGCCTTCGCCATGCATGGCATCGCGCAGACAGAGCACGCGTTGGCAGCCTATGGGCGATCGAGGTTTTCGTTATGGACGGGTGACCCCGGCTTTGCAATCTATCTGTGGGACTGCATCCGGGAGGGCGACCGATTTCCGACTGTGGATGTTTTCTTCGATTAGTTCGCACCCCGTGCTAGAGTGAATCTTGACAACAGGAGTCACTCATGAGCATCAATCCGGCGCCCGCAGGGCTTCAACTTCGCTCCCTGGTCAAGCCGGACGGCGAACTTGAAATTTCCCTGGTCACCATCCCGACGCCCGGTCCGGCCGAAGACGAGGTGGTGGTGCGGATCGAAGCCTCACCGATCAACCCTTCCGACATCGGACTCCTGTTCGGTGCCGCGGACATGGGCACCGCCAGGCTGTCGGGCACTGCCGCCAACCCGGTGGTCATCGCCCGCATTCCCGATCAGGCGATGAAGGGCATGGCCGGACGGCTCGGCCAGTCGCTGCCTGTGGGCAATGAGGGCGCAGGTGTCGTCATCGCCGCGGGAACATCCCCCGCGGCGCAGAGCCTGCTCGGCAAGACGGTGGCCGTTCTGGGTGGCCCCATGTACGCCCAATACCGTTGCCTGAAGGCGGATCAGTGCCTGGCGCTGCCGGAAGGCACCACGGCGGCCGAAGGCGCGTCCTGCTTCGTCAACCCGCTGACGGCACTGGGCATGGTGGAGACAATGCGGCGCGAGGGCCACAAGGCGCTGGTCCACACGGCGGCGGCGTCCAACCTGGGCCA
>JANYAN010000268.1 GCA_025361305.1 Burkholderiales bacterium | reverse complement strand
CGCGCCTCGTGCGCGGCTTTTTTCTGGGACCCGCAATCTGGCGACAGTGGCTACTTCTTGAACAGGTCGTCGATCTTCTTTTGCTCTTCCGCGGCGGCCTTGTCCGCATCTGCGGGGTTCGGCATGGCTTCGGGCAGCGTTTCGATGCCTGATGCGGCGCTGCTGGCCGCGGGTGCGCTCTTGCCAGAGGCGCCGGTGCCCGTCAGGCCCGAGTTCATCTCAAGTTGCACCTTGTCGAGGTCGATCTTTTCTTCCTTGTCCAGGCCGCTGGAGACGATGCCGGGGAAGGCGATGATCAGGCCGACCATGACAATCTGGATCAGCACGAACGGCACAGCGCCCCAGTAGATCTGCATCGTTGTCACCGGCTGGATGAGCTTTTTGGTGACGCGGTCGGTGTATTCCTTGCCCGGCGCGACGCTGCGCAGGTAGAACAACGCGAAGCCGAACGGCGGGTGCATGAACGAGGTCTGCATGTTCACGCCGAGCAGCACGCCGAACCAGATCAGGTCGATGCCCAGCTTCTCGGCCACCGGGCCGATCAGCGGCACGACGATGAAAGAGAGTTCGAAGAAATCCAGGAAGAAGGCCAGGAAGAAGATCAGTACGTTGACCACGATCAGGAAGCCCAGCTGCCCGCCGGGAAGGCCCGTCAGCAGGTGCTCTACCCACTTCTGCCCATCGACCCCCTGGAACACCAGGCTGAACATCGTGGAGCCGACCAGGATGAACACCACGAAGCAGGACAGCTTGGTTGTTGAATTGAGCGCCTGCTTGAGCAGCGAGAAGCCCAGGCGTCCACGGGCAACGGCCATGACCAGGGCACCCATCGCGCCCATGGCGCCGCCTTCGGTCGGGGTGGCGACACCCAGGAAGATGGTTCCCAGCACCAGGAAGATCAGCAGCAGCGGCGGGATCAGCACGAAGGTGACGCGTTCGGCCATGCGCGAGAGCAGGCTCAGGCCCGTGGCCTTGTTGACCAGCGCGATCAGGAAGGCCAGCAAGACGCCGGCACACATCGATACGACGATGGTTTCGTCAGTGGGTGCCGCGGCCGGTGGCTCGCCCTTCAACCAACCCAGGACGTTGCCCCAGTTCTCCCCGAGGTACACGGCCGCAACGACGGAAATCACGGTCAACACGAGCAGTGAAGGCAGGCCGCTCTTGCCGCTGTCCTCGCGGATGGTTCGCGCTTCGGGCGGCAGGGCCGGCACCCAGGCCGGCCTGATGAACGCCAGCAGGATGACGAAGCCGGCATAGAAACCCGTCAGCAGGAAACCCGGGATGAAGGCGCCCTTGTACATGTCGCCGACGCTACGGCCAAGCTGGTCGGCCAGGATGATCAGCACCAGCGAGGGCGGGATGATCTGGGCCAATGTGCCCGACGCCGCGATGACCCCCGAGGCAATCCGTCTGTCGTAGCCGTAACGCATCATGATGGGCAATGAGATCAGGCCCATCGAGATGACCGAGGCCGCCACCACGCCGGTCGTTGCTGCCAGCAACGCGCCGACGAAGATCACGGCCAGTGCCAGGCCGCCGCGTACCGGGCCGAACAGCTGGCCAATGGTTTCCAGCAAATCCTCGGCCATGCCGCTTCGCTCGAGGATCAGGCCCATGAAGGTGAAGAATGGAATGGCCAGCAGCGTGTCGTTCTGCATGATGCCGAAAATGCGCAGCGGCAGGGCCTGCAATAGCGACTCTGGCAGGGCGCCCAGCTGCACGCCGATAAAGCCGAAGAACAGGCCGCAGGCGCCCAGGCTAAATGCCACCGGAAACCCGATCAGCAGGAAGATGATCAGGCCGGCGAACATGATCGGGGCCAGGTTGTGGGTGATGAGCTCCATCTTGTAGTCCTTGTTGTTCTAGTTGTTGTTCAGGCCTTGCCGCTGCGCTCGGCCAGGGCCCGGATGGATTCGGCCAGTTCTTCTTCGGCCGTCTTTTCGACCTTCTTGACCGTCGGGTCTTCGATCAGGCCCTGGAGGAAGGCCAGGCGCTTGATCAGTTCGGACCAGCCCTGCAGCAGCAGCAAGCCGAAGCCCAGCGGCATCATCAGGTAGATCGGCCAGCGGATCAGGCCACCGGCGTTGGATGACATTTCGCCCGACTGAAAGCCCTTGAGGAAGAAGGGGATCCCGAAAAACAGGATCGCCAGGCAGACCGGCGTGAGGAAAACGGTGAAGCCGAAGACATCGATCCACACCTGCGTGCGCTTGGGCAACCGGTGCAGGATCACGTCGATCTTGACGTGTTCGCCATTGAGCAGCGTGTAGCCCGCAGCCAGCAGAAATGCCGAGGCGAACAGATACCACTGCACCTCGAGATACGCATTCGAACTGAAGTTGAAGGCCTTGCGGACCGAGGCGTTGACGGCACTGATGACCGTCGAGCCAAGGATCAGCCAGATGACGTACTTTCCAACCTGGGCGTTGAGCCAGTCCACCGCCTTTGAAAACTTGAGTAATGCCTGCATGATGTCTCCGTCATAGGACTCGCGGGTTATACGGCATCGGGCGCATACTGCCAATGCAGTCGGGCCCGGCCGCGTCTTGTAATAAGAAATTCTATGAGCCACTATAGAAGGCAAGCGGACACCTTTTTGACGAACTGACCCCGTGTTATCCCGTAGCAGTTACCCATCATGCCCTCGCTGAGTTACGACGCCACACCCCTGTCGATCGACCATGTCGACATGCGCCACGCCGGCCGCG
>JANYAN010000232.1 GCA_025361305.1 Burkholderiales bacterium | reverse complement strand
GCCCACGCCCTGCGCCAGGGTCTGCATCTCGCCCAGCCCCTTGTGGACCTGCTCCAGCCGGTCAGCCACCTGCTTGAAGCTCTCGCCCAGCCGCGTCTCCAGCGTGGTCTGAAGCTTTTCGTCGACGGTCTTGCGCATTTCGTCGAGCTTGGCCGTATTGCTCAGCTGCAGTTGCGCCAGCTGCGCTTCCAGCGTGGCGCGCACCTCGCCCATGCGGCGCGCGTTGGATTCGCCGAGGCCCTGCAGCTGCAAGGTCAGCGTGTCCGACAGGGTCTTCTGCAGCAACGCCAGTTGCTGGCCGAACGCGTCGATCTGGGTGTTCTGCGTGCGCGTGGCCTCGGCTCCTTGCTTGACCACCGCGTCCTGGAATGTCGCCAGGCTCTGCGTCAGTTCGAGCCGGCCGCCACGCGAAGACTCGCTGATCTCCCGCCGCAATTCGCGCTCGAGCCGCTCACTGGCCGCCAGCAGTTCGACCCGCACGCCATCGTTTGCGGCTGGCTTGCGCAAGAAAAGCGCAAAGGCCAGCGTCAGATTGACGAGAGCCAGAGCAATGATGAGCCACAGTTCCAGGGTGCCTCCTACTTCAGGACTTCAGGGTTGATCGGCGTCAGCGGCCTGCCCCCGCCAAGGAAGGCAATGAGATTTTCGGCCGCCAGCTTGGCCATCGCCATGCGAGTGGGCGTGGTGGCGCTTGCGATGTGCGGCGTCAGCACGACATTCGGAACGTCCAGCAGGCCCGGGTGCACCTTCGGCTCGCCCTCGAACACGTCAAGGCCAGCCGCCGCTATTCGCCCCTCGCGCAGGGCCAGGGCGAGCGCAGCGTCGTCGACGATGCCGCCGCGAGCGATATTGATCAATGTGGCTGTACGCTTCATGCGCGCCAGTTCGGCCGCGCCGATCGCATGGTGGGACGCAGGCGAATAAGGAAGTACCAGTACCAGGTGGTCTGACGTCTCGAGCAATTCGTCCTTGTCGACGTAGCGGGCCCGGCAGTCTGCCTCCAACTGCCGCGACAGGCGCGAGCGGTTGTGATAGATCACCTTCATGCCGAAGCCGTGTGCGCCGCGCCTGGCGATTCCCTGCCCGATGCGACCCATGCCCAGGATGCCCAGCGTGCTGCCATGCACCTCGGACCCGGCAAACAGGTCGTAGCTCCAGCGCCCCCACTTGCCGGCGCGCAAGTAATGTTCACTCTCGCTCACGCGGCGCGCGGCCGCCATCAGCAAGGCGAAGCCGAAATCGGCCGTGCTTTCGGTCAGCACATCCGGCGTGTTGGTGCCCAGCACGCCGCGTACGGTCATGGCTTGCACGTCAAAATTGTTGAATCCCACAGCCATGTTGGCGCAGATGCGCAGCGAAGGCGCAGCGTCGAGCGCGGCGGCGTCGATCCGTTCACTTCCTGTGGTCAGGGCACCGGTCTTGCCCTGCAGTCTTTGCGCCAGATCCTGCGAGGTCAATGGCAGATCCGCCTGGTTGTCATCGACCTGAAAATGCTGTTCAAGCAAGGCGATCACTTCCGGGAACACGGCCCTGGCGACCAGGATGGCAGGTTTGCTCATTTCGGATTCACGGGGTTGGCCACGTGATCTGCGCCTGCGCCCGTGCGCAGGGGAGCAGGATCCGGATGCCATCCCAGCACGGCAAGCAGCACGAAGAAGCCGACGACGTAGGCCAGGGCAACGTGCCAGCCGCCCTTGAGCCAGGCGCCAACCGATTTGGCCTCGGGATACATCGTGGACAGCGCGACGCCAGCCGAGGAGCCGAACCAGATCATCGAACCGCCGAAGCCAACGGCGTAGGCCAGAAAGCCCCAGTCATAGCCCCCCTGACGCAGCGCCAGCGCAGTCAATGGGATGTTGTCGAACACGGCGCTGACAAAGCCCAGGCCCAGCGCTGTCTGCCAGGACGCGGCGGGCAGCGCATGGACCGGCATCATCGCCGCACACATCACCAGTGACAGCAGAAAGATGCTGCCGCGCAGGGCGCCGGGCAGCAGTTCCCAGGTGGGCCGGCGCCATCCCGCAGTAGCGACAATGGCCACCCAGACGGCCAGGCCGATCACGGGCCACTGATCCAGCACAGCCGGTGCGCTAAGGTTGAAAAACACATTGGCCGCAATGGCACACAGCAGGATGATGGCGACGATGGCCAGCCGGGGAGCCTCGAGCGACGCGCCCACCGGGTTGTCCTTCATGATGGGCTGGAATGCATGCTGCTGGCGCGCCGCGACGACGCCGAAGATCGCCGTAGCCACCGTGGCCGCGACATAGGCCTCGAAAACATCGACAGCCTTGACCCCGCTGATCCACATCATCGTGGTGGTGGTGTCGCCCACCACGCTGCCTGAGCCGCCTGCGTTGCTGGCCGCCACGATGGCAGCGAGAAAGCCGATGTGCACGCGCTTGTTGTACAGCACGGCTGCCATCGTGCCGCCGATCATGGCCGCCGCAATATTGTCCAGAAAACTGGAGATCACGAACACGAGAATCAGCAGGCAAAAGCCACCCTGCCAGTCATCGGGCAGAAAGCGTGGCAGCAGCGCGGGAACGCCACTGCGCTCGAAATGATCGGCAAGCAGTGCGAAGCCCAGCAGGAGCCCCAGCAGGTTGGCCAGCGTCACCCATTCATGACCGAGCAGGGCCGTGAGGCCGACCATGCCCGGCGTTCCCGAAAAGTCCCCGAGCAGCAGCTTGTAACCGGTGATGACCGCCAGGCCCGTGACCGCGACCCCAAGGGTGTGGTGGTGAAACAGCGCCACACCGGCCAGCGTCACTGCGAAAAGGATGAAATCCACGGGTATTCCAGCGAATGACATGCGGTCTCCGGCGTAGTTGTTGTGCTGGGCGCCGATTATGGGGCTTGACCGCTGGAACACCTCTGGCTCGCGCGAGCCTGCCAGCGCCGCCAGTACTGCGCGGCCGCGCCGAAAGTGTTGAGTTGCGCCTGCACGGTGTCCTCGATGCGAATTCCGTAACCTCCCGCCATGGCGAAAGCCAGCGGCAGCTGGCGTTGCCACGCCCACTCGAACACGCGCCGGTCACGCGCCTCCAGGCCGTCCCAGCTCAGTTTCAGGCGCCCGAGCCGGTCACCCTCGTGCGGGTCGGCACCGGCCAGATAGATGGCCAGGCCAGGCTCGAAGCGTCGGTCCAATTCCTCCAGCGCTGACTCCAGCGCGTGCAGGTATTCGTCGTCCCGGCAGCCATCGGGCAGATCGACATCGAGGTCGCTCGCCACCTTGCGAAAGGGGAAGTTCTTCTGTCCGTGCATCGACAGGGTGAAGACGCTGGCGTCATTGCGAAAAATTCCGGCCGTGCCGTTGCCCTGATGGACGTCGAGGTCAATGATGGCCACTTTCAGGGGAGATCGGTGCGTCCTGCCTCTCTCGGCCTGCATCAGGCGGGCGGCCACGGCCGCGTCGTTGAAGACGCAGAATCCCCCGCCGCGGTCGGCAGCTGCGTGGTGCGTTCCGCCGGCGATGTTGGCGGACACCCCTTCATTGAATGCCGCCCGGCAGGCGGCAATGGTCGCGCCGACAGAGCGCCGCGCCCGCTCGGCCATGGCCGGGCTCCAGGGAAAGCCGATCTCTCGCATGGCTGCCGGCGCGATGGAGCCGTCGCAAATGGCCGCGACATACGCGGGACTGTGAACCAGCGCCAGTTCGCCGTCGCTGGCGGGCGGCGCCTGGGCCAGCCGCACCTCGGGCCTTTGAGCGGCCAGGGCGTCGCGCAGCAACTGGTACTTGGCCATCGGAAAGCGGTGACCGGCCGGAAGCGGCAATACAAACTGGGTCGCGAAAAAGACCTGCACCCGGCTATTGTGTAACTGGCACGGATCGGCCCTGAATTAGGGGATAGGTCCTAGAATGTTGCATTGCAACAAAAAGGACTTGCAAATCCACGGGTAATCCCTATACTTCTATCCATGCTGCACTGCAACATAAACAAGGCCAAGGGGGCCGGTTCAGCGCAGATATTGATCCTGATCCACCCACCACTTCTGGAGAATTTCTTATGTTGACCGCTGACCAAGTCCTGGCCTCGCAAAAAGCCTCTGTCGAAACCCTGTTTGGCCTGACCACCAAGGCTTTCGAAGGCGTCGAGAAGCTCGTCGAGCTGAACCTCACCGCTTCCAAGGCCGCTCTGGCCGAAGCCGCCGACACGACGCAAGCCGTGCTGGCCGTCAAGGACGCGCAAGAGCTGCTGGCTCTGCAAGCTTCCCTGTTCCAGCCCCTGGCTGAAAAGACTGCTGCCTACAGCCGTCACCTGTATGACATCGCTTCGGGCGCTGGCGCTGAATTCGGCAAGGCTTTTGAAAGCCAGGCCGCAGAGGCCCAGAAGAAGTTCCTGTCGATCGTCGACAACGCCGCCAAGAACGCACCGGCCGGTTCCGAAACCGCTGTCGCCGTGTTCAAGAGCGCTGTGGCCGCCGGCAACAACGCCCTGGAATCCGTCCAGAAGGCCGTCAAGCAAGCCAGCGACGTCGCTGAAGCCAACTTCAACGCTGTTGCCAGCACCGCTGTCAACGCCGGCAAGACGACTGCCAAGAAGCGCTAAGCAGTCACCAGACTCTACAAGTCACGGAGCCCCTATCCGATACCCTTGTCATTGAACAAGGGATCTACCGGTTGTCTCCTCGGGTCCTTTCGA
>JANYAN010000200.1 GCA_025361305.1 Burkholderiales bacterium | reverse complement strand
GATCACTGATTACTGATCACGGCTCCCTTTCTGCCGCCGCGCACATTTTTCTTTTGCTCGCTGTCCCCGGCGGCGCACAGACTCCGTACCACATGTCGACGTTGACATTGCCGACCCCCTCCTGCGCGAGCGTCGGGACCTGGGGCAGCAGCGGGTGGCGCTTGTCGCTGCCGATGGCCAGCGCGACCAGTCGGCCCGCCTTCACAAATGGAATCGCCACGTGAATAGGCAGGAACATCACATCCACCTGGCCGCCCAGCAAGTCTGTCACGGCAGGTGCGCTGCCGCGGTACGGAATGTGCGTCACGAACACGCCGGAAGTGGATTTAAGCAACTCCATCGCCAGATGGTGCGGCGTGCCTATCCCCGGTGACGCGTAGTTGACGCGCCCCGGCCGCGCCCTGGCTGCACCGATAAGGTCTTGCGTCGTGCGCCAGCCCGCCTTCGGATTGGCCACCAGCAGCAACTGGCCCCAGCTGGTCAGCGACACCGGGACCAGGTCCTTCACCGGATCGAAAGTCAGTTTGGGATACAGACTGGGGTTCATCACCAGCGTGTTGACGCTGACCAGCAGCGTCGAGCCGTTGGGCGCGGCGCGCACCACGGCCTCGGTTCCGATATTTCCGGAAGCGCCGGCGCGGTTCTCGACAACGACCGGACGCCCCAGCCGCTCGCCAAGACGTGGGCCCACTGTGCGGGCGATCAGGTCGATGCCGGTACCGGGCGTGAACGGCACAATCAGCCTCAGCGTGGTCTGAGCCGGCTGCGATGGTGGTTGCGCCTGGGCTGCGGCATCGAAACCAGCCAGGACGGCCCAAGTGATCACGGCGAACCTGAGCACCGTGCGGGCCACATAAACGTGCGTCATTGGCATGCTAACCATTGTCCGGAGACTGGCCCAAGGCACAATCCATGGATTCCCTAGAGACCTCGCCGCCCGTGCAACCGCCCGCCCCGCCGTCCGCAAGCCTGTCACGCCTTTACGCACGCCCCGGCTTTTTGCTCAGGCGCGCGCACCAGATCTCGGCAGCGGTCTTTGAGCACGAGTGCCGCGAACTGGCCTTGACGCCAGCCCAGTTCGGCGTGCTCACAGTGCTCAAGACCCATCCCGGACTGGGGCAGTCCAGCCTGGCGCGGGCACTGGGCTTCGACAAGGTCACGGTACTGCGCGTGTTGAGGGGACTGGAGACACGTGGCCTGCTGTCACGCTGGCCGGCACCGGACAACCGGCGCAATATCGCGGTCGGACTTACCCCGGAAGGCGAGCGTGTACTGAATCACGCGCAGAAGCCGGCAGAGCAGGCCTACCGGCGCCTGCTTGCACCACTGGACCGCGCCGAGCGGGTTCAACTGGTGAAATTGCTCCAGCGCCTGACCGGTGAACTGGAAGACGACGCCCGCGCCGCTTTCGTGCCGCCGGGCCGTCCGTAGCGCTCCTCAGGTGTTGCGCGCCTCGATCCCCCACTTGGCCAGCGCGGCGTCGTCGGCAGCGCGCGCATCGACCCAGTTCGCGCCCAGTGCAGTCTGTTCCTTCTTCCAGAACGGCGCCTGGGTCTTGAGGTAATCCATCAGGAACTCACACGCCCTGAAACTTTCGCCCCGATGGGCGGAGGCGACGGCCACCAGCACGATCTGGTCCAGGGGTTGAAGCAGTCCCACGCGATGGACCACGCGTGCCGCCAGGATGTCGAATCGCCGGTGTGCCTCGTCGATCATGGACTCTATCGCATGCTCCGTCATACCGGGGTAGTGCTCAAGCTCCATCGACAGGATCTTGCCTGTCGGCGCGCCGCCCCCCGATCCGGATACCGGCTGCAGATCTCGTACCGTTCCGATGAAGCTGCATACCGCCCCGACCCGGCCGTCGCCGATGCGCAGCGCCGCGACCTCCTGCGACAGATCGAAGTCGGCAGTCTGGATCGACACTCTTGCGCCCATGGCTAGCCTCCGGTCACTGGTGGAAAGAATGCAACCTCGCAGCCGTCCCGCGGCGCTGCCGCTTCCTCGCTCATGACACGGTCCAAAGCGATACGCACAGGCCTGCCGCGTCCCAGGTCCTCTGCGTAGGCACCACCGCGGGCGATCAGTTCGTCGCGCAATTGCGCCAGGGTTGCCGCCGAGGTCTCGACGGTCTCCCCCGCCAGCCCGAGGGATTCGCGGATCGAAGCGAAGTACTTCAGGGTGAGTTTCACGCCAGCAGTTCCGCGAACGAAATGAAGGCCACGCTGTCGCCATGACTGATGGTGCGCTCCGGCGGGTTGTCCACCAGGCCGTCGCCCCAGGTCGTCGAAGTCAACACCCCGGAGCTCTGATTGGGAAACAGTTCGAGGCCGCCATTGGCGCCGTGGCGCACCCGCAGGAATTCACGGCGCCGGTCGGCCTGTGGCCAATCGAAATGCGCCGGAAGCTGCACGGCGTGGGGCGCCAGCCGCGCCGCGCCCTGTAACCTGAGAATGAATGGCCGCACCAGCAGGACGAACGTGACAAAACTGGAAACAGGGTTGCCGGGCAATCCGATGAAGTGCGCTTGGCCCACACTCCCGTAGGCGAAAGGCTTGCCTGGCTTGATCGCAATCTGCCAGAGGTCCAGCGAGCCCAGAGACCGGACGGCCGGCTTGATGTGGTCTTCCTCGCCGACGGAGACGCCGCCGCTGGTCAGAATCAGGTCGTGCGCGGGTGCAGCGGCGCGCAGTGCCTGTACGGTTGCCTCCAGGCTGTCGGGCACGACGCCCATATCCGTCACTTCGCAGCCCAGCCGGTGCAGTAGCGAACGCAGGAAGAACCGGTTGGAGTTGTAGATCGTGCCGGGCTGCATCAGGTGGGGCGCGACGGCGCCGGGCATGACCAGTTCGTCGCCGGTGGAAAACAACGCCACCCTGGGACGACGCGCGACATCCAGCCGATCCATACCGATGCTGGCTGCCAGGCCCTGTGCGGCCGGCCCGATGCGCTGCCCCCTGGCCAACACGATCGCCCCGCTGCGCACGTCCTCTCCAGCGCGGCGTATCCACTGGCCGCAAGCGGGCACGCGCCGGACACGCACCCTCTGTTCACCTTCGGGCTCGCAGTCCTCCTGCATCACGACGGCGTCGGCCCCCTGGGGAATCGGTGCGCCGGTAAAGATTCTCGCAGCGCTGCCCGGCGCCAGTGGCAGCGCCTTGCTTCCGGCCGCGACGCGCTGGCTGACAGGGAGCACGACACCCTCGTCGGCGATCTCGGCAGCGCGCACCGCATAGCCGTCCATTGCGCTGTTGTCCTGTGGCGGCACCTGCAACGCCGAAACCAGGTCCTCGGCCAGCACCCGGCCATCTACGTCGAAGGTGGAAAGCGTCTGCGTGCCCACCAGCGGTGCGGCGTGGGCAAGCAGCTCCGCCAGCGCGTCGTCCAGGGACCGCATCGGGGCACGGGGGCCGCTCATGTGAAGACCTCCAGCTTGTATTCGAAGCGGTCGCCATTTTCGACCAACCACCGGGCTACTGCTTCGGGATCGTTCAAATCCAGCACCGCACGCAGGGTGGGCTCGGGCAGGCTCCCGGGCGAGTCGGTGGCGATGGCCACAATGAAATCGTCGTCGCGATAGCGCGCAGAATTGCCGCTGCTCGCGCGCCAGACTTCGATCTTCTGCAGGTCTGAATCCTTGAAGCCTTCGACCAGGACCCAGTCCACCCCTTCATAGAGCTCCGCGATCAGCTGGTGCACTGTCAGCCGGGCGGGCTGCTCGAATTCGCGCATCAGTGCCAGACGCTGGTCGGAGGCAACCACCACCTCGAAAGCGCCGGCCTCGCGATGGCGCCAGGTGTCCTTGCCCGGTCGGTCGATGTCGAAGCTGTGATGGGCGTGCTTGACTACCGAGACGCGCAGCCCGCGCATCTTCAGCGCCGGTATCAGCCGCTCGACCAGGGTGGTCTTGCCCGATCCGGAAAAGCCCGCGAAGCCGATCGCCTTCATCCGGTCAGACGCAATGGCCGGCGATGAAGGCCTTGACCGTGTGCACATCCGCCGGGATCACCATCACCCGCCGGGGCAGGCGCTCGATTCCTTCGAACTTTGCCGGCCGGTCGGGCTCGCGGCCCAGTGCCTCGACGATGGTCTCGGCGAACTTGATCGGCAGCGCTGTCTCCAGCACGATCATCGGGACGCCCGGCTCAAGATGCTTGCGTGCCACTTTGAGCCCATCGGCCGTGTGCGTGTCGATCATCACGCCGAAACGGTGCCAGGTATCGCGTATGGT
>JANYAN010000187.1 GCA_025361305.1 Burkholderiales bacterium | reverse complement strand
GGCTTGAGGGCCAGTGCACCGGCCAGCCGCCGCATCGGGCGCAATCGCATCGCGGCCTGCGCCGCACCCATGCCGATGGAGAGGCCCGCCGCGGCCAGCGCCGCGGGCGCGCCGGCGCCAAAGCGCAGGTATTCCTGGTAGCGGAAATCGGCGCCGTATCCCAGCAAGGCCGCGCTACGCCGTACAACGCGCGTGTTGACTGGCCCCATGAAAAAGGGCCCGACCCAGGCGCCGAAGTCGGCGTCCCGGTGCGGCGAAAACGGGTCGCCATGGCCGGCCAGCGCCGTGGGCCGCTGCCCCGGCGGATTGAGCAGGAACGGGTCGGCGAGCTCGTGGCCGGCGCCCGAGTCAATCAGGTTCAGGGCCGAAGCCAATGTGCCGCCGTTGACGCCGCCACGCAGCGAAAAACACGCCTTCACTTCGACACAGGGCTCGTTGTGCTGCCGCAGCACGGCTTCCTGCACTAACCAGGTACCCAGGTCCGAAGGCACGGAATCGAAGCCGCAGCAAGGAATGATGCGCGTGCCTTCGCGGGCGGCCTGCGCGTGGTGCCGGTCCATCAGGGTGCGCACCCAGGGTGTCTCACCCGTAATGTCTACATAGTGCGTGCCGTGAGCAACGCATGCAGCCACCAGCTCGCTGCCATAGAGGGCAAAGGGCCCCGCAGTACTCAGCACGACACGCGCGCGGGACGCCAAGGCACCCAGCGTCACGCCGTCGTGAGCGTCGGCAACGATCACACCGGCCTGCGCAGCGCCCTCCCCGGCCGCTTGCCGAACTTCTTCGAGCTTCGCGGCGCTACGCCCGGCCAGCGCCCAGCGCAGGTCGCGCCCATGGCGGGCCAGCCAGTCGACCGTCTGGCGACCGACAAACCCCGTGGCGCCGTACAGCACCAGATCGAAATCACGTGCTTTGGACATCTTGAACTCCTGGTGAGTCATAACGCCTTCCGGCCCATCACGCCGCTGATGCGCCGCAGCAGCCACTTGGGCGTGCTGCGCGAGGCCAGCATGGCGGCGCGGTTGATGACGCCGGGCACGCAGATGACATCGCCCTTCATGCAGGCGTCGAAGCCCTGGCGCGCCACGTCCTGCACGTCGCCGACCAGAAAACCGGGGATCTGCCCCAGCTGCGCACTGGCCTGGGTGGCGGCGGCGAGCATGTTGGTAGCAGTGATGCCCGGGCACAGCGCAGTGACGGTGACTCCGGTGCCCTTGAGCTCCTCCGACAGCGATTCTGTCAGTGACAGCACGTAGGCCTTGCTGGCGGCATAGGTCGCCAGCGTGGGCACTGGCTGGAACGCCGCGATCGACGCCACGTTGAGCACGCGGCCGGCGCCACGTTCGACCATGGCCGGCACGAACTGCGACAACATGGCGGTCAGGCCGCCAATGTTCAGGTCGATGATGCCCTGGTGCTGCGCCGGTTTCATGCGGGCAAACGCACCGTGTTCCAGAACCCCCGCGTTATTGACCAACACGTCAATGGCGCGGCGCTTGCGTCGGAGAGTCGCGGCCAGGTTGGCCGCCGAGCCCGGACGGGACAGGTCGGCGGCTTCTGCCCAGGCCCTTACACCATGGTCGAGGGCCAGCTCGCCGGCGAGTTGTTCGAGCTTGCCGGCGCTGCGCGCCACCAGGACCAGGTCGTGGCCCGCCTTGGCGAAGCAACGGGCCAACGCTTCGCCAATGCCGGACGATGCGCCAGTGACCAACGCCACGGGTGGACGATTTCTGGGGGATGCCATGGGTGTCTCCTGGCTGCGCCGGGTCCGGCGGGTGCATCATTGCAACATAGTCACTTGCCTGCTGCAAAGAAGGAGCCCCGGATGAACAACGCGACCGCCCTCAGCAACCACCAGGTCCGCCTGGCCCGCCGCCCCGTAGGTACGCCCACGCGGGACGAATGGAGTTTCACCCACGAGCCGGTGCCCGAGCCGACCGATGGCGGAGTGGTCGTCAAGACGCTTGCCCTCTCGCTGGACCCAGCCATGCGCGGGTGGATGAACGAGGGCAAGAGCTACATCCCGCCCGTGGGCATCGGCGAGGTGATGCGCGCCGGTGGCATCGGCAAGATCATCGCCTCGAAGAACCCGGACTTCGCTGTGGGTAACCTGGTCTCGGCCGGCCTTGGCGTTCAGGAATACGCACTGTTCGCGCAGGACCAGATCAAGCGCAGCGGGATGTTCCGCATCGACACCCGGATGGGCAGCATGACGCAGTGGTTGAACGTGCTGGGCATGCCCGGCATGACGGGTTACTTTGGCCTGATGGATGTCGGCCAGCCCAAGTTCGGCGAGACCGTCGTGGTTTCTGGTGCGGCCGGCGCGGTGGGCCAGACGGTGGGCCAACTGGCCAAGATCAAGGGCTGCCGGGCGGTCGGCATTGCCGGCGGGCGTGCCAAGTGCGACTGGGTCGTCAACGAGCTGGGCTTCGACGCCTGCATCGACTACAAGGGCGGCAATGTCCGCGCCGGCCTGAAGGAGCATTGCCCCAAGGGCGTGGATGTGTATTTCGACAATGTGGGCGGCGAAATCCTGGACGACGTGTTGGCCCGCATCGGCCGGGGCGCCCGCATCATCATCTGTGGCGCCATCAGCCAGTACAACAACACCACGCCGGTGCAGGGCCCGAAGAACTACCTGTCGCTGCTGGTCAACCGCGCCCGCATGGAAGGCATCGTGGTGTTTGACTACGCCGACCGGTTCCCGGCAGCGGTGGCGGAACTGGCCGGCTACCTGAAGGACGGCCGGATGAAGAGCAAGGAAGACGTGGTAACCGGCGGCGTGAACGCGTTTCCTGAAGCTCTGATCAAGCTGTTCACGGGCGAGAACTTCGGCAAGCTGGTGCTGCAGGTAGCAACCGGCTGAGGCATCGCCTCGCAGGGACCGGCGCTCAACCTGCTTCCAACAGGCGAACGCTATTGCCCTCGACGATCACCCGGGTTCCAGCCGCGATCGACGTGGACTGGTCGATCGTGCGCACCGTGCCGTCGGTCATGCGGACACGCAACTGATACGAGGTGTATGCCTTGCTGCTCTTCTCGATCTGCTGCCCCGCATAAGCGCCACCTGCCGCGCCGAGCACCGTGGTTGCGTCGCGGCCATGACCACCTCCCAACTGGTTGCCCAGGAGGCCACCCACCACCGCGCCACCGATGGCGCCCACTCCGATGCCGCTGTTGCCAATACCGTTGACGCTGCCCTGGTGCCGCACGGCCGCCACCGATTCGACCACGCCACAGTTGGCGCAGGACGCCACTGACGCGTGGGCCACTGCCGTGCCGGAAGGCGCGGTGGCTTGGCGTTGCTGGACAGGCGACGGCCGCTGGGTCCGAGCCGCGTCCGTGCCTGGCGCCTCGACCACGGTCGGCGCGGCTGCCGCCGTGCCTGACTGAGCATGGATGCGGCTGGTCACGAGCACCGCGGCCAGTGCAGCCGCCGTCACCCCGAGTACGGCCAGGGTAGGTATCAGCGCTTTGCTGCCGCGTAGTCGGTCGCCCCAAGTTGGCTGCAGGCCGGGCAGGTAGCCATTGGTTTCCATGAATCGCTCCTTTCGCCATGAAGGCAGCCGTCATGGTGGTGCGTGTGCCGCAGCAAAGATGTAGTCCCACTTGAAACCTGCAGGTAGGACAAGGCCGACAGCGGCGTCACGTCGTGACGCAATTCACACCTCGCGATGGCTAAACGGCACCCTTCGGATGCGTGGGATCAACCCAGAGCACGTGCTCAGGTTTCTCCGCGGGCTCGATGTCCAGGTTCACGGCCACGGCCTCTCCATCGCTGCGGCAGAGCACGCACTCGAGTGCCTCGGTGGGGCTCGCGTTGATCTCCTGGTGCGGCACATAGGGCGGCACGTAAATGAAGTCGCCCGGCCCGGCCTCGGCCGTGAACTCGAGATGTTCGCCCCAGCGCATGCGGGCCCGTCCCTGGACGATGTAGATGACGCTTTCCAGGTGGCCGTGGTGGTGGGCACCGGTCTTGGCGTTCGCGTGAATTGTCACCGTGCCAGCCCATAGCTTTTGCGCACCTACCCGCGCGAAATTGATCGCCGCCTTGCGGTCCATGCCCGGTGTCTGCGCCGTGTTGCCATCGAGCCGGCTGCCGGGAATCACCCGCACGCCGTCGTGCTTCCAGGGCGCACTGCCGTGCTCGTGCGTGCTGCCATCGGGGTGCTCATGCCAGTGCGCGGGGTGCTCGTCGTGACTCATCGACCGCAGACTACACCAGCCACGCGTTCCGTCAAGCGTCGCCGTAACGCTGCCGTGCCAGCGCGGCGCCCTGCGCCAGCGCCTTCAGTTTGGCCAGCGCGACTTCACGGTTCATAGGCGCCAGGCCGCAGTTGGAGCAGGGGAAGAGGCGCTGCTTTGGCACAAACTGCAGTGCCGTGCCGATGGTGTCGGCCACTTCCTCGGGCGTTTCCACCGTGTCGCTGGCCACGTCGATCACGCCGACCATCACATCCTTGCCCTGCAGCAGTTTCATCAGGTCGGGCGGCACATGCGAGTGGTAGCACTCCAGGCTCACCTGCCCGATGTTGCTGGCGGCCAGCGCGGGAAATATCTGTTCGTACTGGCGCCACTGTTCGCCCAGGTTCTTCTTCCAGTCGACATTGGCCGGGATGCCGTAGCCATAGCAGATGTGCACGGCCGTCGTGCAGGTCAGCCCCTGGGCCGCGCGCTCGAGCGCTTTCACGCCCCAGTCGGCTGCGTCCTTCATGTAGACGTTGAAGGCCGGTTCGTCGAACTGGATGATGTCCACGCCGTCGGCCTGCAGCGCCAGAGCCTCCTGGTTGAGCAGTTCGGCAAAGGCGAATGCCATCTTCACCTTGTCGCCATAGAAGCGATCGGCAACCGTGTCCACGATGGTCATGGGCCCAGGCAGCGTGAACTTGAGCTTCCTGGTGGTGTGGGCCCGCGCCAGCTGCGCCTCGAAGGCGTGCACGCGGCCCTTGAGCCTCAGGGGCGCGACCACCTGCGGCACCATGGCGTCGTAACGGTTGTCGCGGATGCCCATCTTGACCTTGTGCTCGAAGTCGATGCCTTCGACCTGCTCCAAAAAGCCGTGTACAAAGTGCTGACGCGACTGCTCGCCGTCGCCAATGATGTCCACGCCGGCGTCCTCTTGCGCCTTGATCCACAAGAGCGTGGCGTCTTTCTTGGCCTGGGTCAGCTCAAGCCCTTCGGCCTTCCACTGCGGCCAGAGTTTTTGGGTTTCGGCGAGCCAAGACGGTTTGGGCAGGCTGCCTGCGATGGCGGTTTCGAACATGATGAGTACCTAATGTTGTTGATCCGTTCACCCTGAGCTTGTCGCAGGGTTCGCAAGGCTTCGACAAGCTCAGCCCGAACGGAAGGGTTGCATAA
>JANYAN010000104.1 GCA_025361305.1 Burkholderiales bacterium | reverse complement strand
TGACGCCGACATTCTCAGTCGGCCGACTTGCGCCGGACCTTTTGCTGCTGAAGGAGTTGGCCGAGTTCCCGCAGGGCAAGAGAGCGGGGCGCCACAGCGCCCCTGAGAGAGTCCGCACCGCGCCGCGGTCATCCATCGAATCCCATCACTCGACGCTGCTCACTCCAGTCCAGGGGCAGTGGCGCCAGCGCCGACAACCGCTTCACGTTCAAGTCCACCGGCTGCTCCCCTCGCACGATCCGATTCACGATGTCTGGCGCCAGGAAGGCCAGGTAGATCACCCGCGTCACCTGCGAACTCGCCAGGCCATGCTCCTGCGCGATCGACAGCACGCTGTCGCTGTGCCCCGAACTCAGATTCATGAAACATCGCTGCGCCTTCGCCAGCAGCGCGACCAGCCGAGGATCCGGTCCACGCGCCTTGCCGGCCCACGGCGCCCTGACGATCAGTCGCACCGATAGCCCGCAGCGCTTCAACTGCACCGGCACGATGATCGAGCGCGCAATTTGCTGACGAACGTGCGCCTTGAGGTCGGCCTCCAGTAGGCATGGGAGATCGAGTTCAGAGCTGGCACTTGACAGCCTCCCGCCTCCGGGCGCATACAATTCGCAGCCCGGTTCACATATCAATCAAGAATGGGTGAACGCATGAATATTGCATTGACGGGCAGCCTTGCCGGGGCCGCTTCGCTGGTCCTCCTCACTCTGGCGCCGGCACGCGCCGCCGGCCCGCCGGGCGTCCAGTGGGAAACGACCTCCCAAATGGTGATGGTGGGCATGCCGATGCAGATGCCGGCGCAGACGATGCGTATCTGCGCACATAAGGAATGGACGAAGCCCCCGCCGGGCGGCGACAAGTCCTGCGTGTCGTCGGATTACAAGGTGGTCGGCAACAAGGCGACCTGGACGATGCAGTGCGGCGGCCAGATGCCAATGACCGGCACCGGCGAGATCACGTTCGACAGCGCGGATTCGTACACGGGCGCGATCAATGCGACGGCCAACGGCATGAACATGACGATCAAGCTGTCGGGCAAGAAAGTCGGTACCTGCGACAACCCGACCTAATAGCTGCGCTACTTGGCGAGGGTCGCCGCCAGGCTCTTGAAGTCAATCGATTGAATCGCTGAATCGAGCCGGTTCGGATCTGCTGTGACGTTGACCGATATGGCGTTTGCTGCAGTGGGCCCCACGTTCGGGGGTCGGGGGCCCCTCGTCGTTTAGTGTGGAATCCAACAATCACAATGGTCGGTGGTAGTCGGGGCCGCGCGGGGCTTTCGCACCGCATCGAACTTCATCGCCATCGCCTACCCGCGCATGTCCAAGCTCAAGCATCTCCCGGCTCATCCCTTTGCCCCCGCACTGGCTAAATGAGACTGTCGCATTCCACACGAAACGGCATAGAGCCCCCGCGCGGCGCGTTTGGCTTGCTGCAGCAATCCGTTCATAGCCTCGACGAAGGCATTGGAGCGGTTGTCTGTCATGCCGCGCACGACGGCGTGGACGCGCTCGGTGATCGTCTTGGCCAACGTCTTGAACGGCTCGAGTCGGCTTCGCCTGGCCCAGCTCAACCAGGCGTTCAAATCGGTCCGAGCGAAATGCGCGTCGTTGCTGGCTGCGGCCCGCGCATAGACCTCGCGCAGCGCCATCTTCAGCCGCCACGCGCGTGCGCTCTTCAAGCTCGACTGCTGCAACCAATGCATCGCGTTCGTCTGCCCTTGGCTCCACCCACTGGGGTTCTTGCGCATTCCCCACATCAGGCCCTTGATGGTCTTTCGCTCAGTAGTGCCCAGGGCTTTGGCCACTGCCTGCGGTTCGTCGCGCATCTCGGCTTGACGCACCTTGTCCATCGCATCGATGGCCATCGCCACGACGTGGAAGCGGTCGTAGCTGATCAAAGCATTGGGCAGCGCCATGCCCACCCCCTTGGCGTAGGCCGCGCTCATGTCCTGGCAGACATGGCGAACTTGCTCGGGGTAGCCGCCATGGGCCCTCAGGTCGGCGGCGAAGTCAATCACCGTCTGGTGATCGCGCCCCTCGGTGGCGAACAGCAGCCGCTTTGCATCCAGGTCATGCACGACGGTGATGTAGCTCTGCCCTTTGTGCAGGCTGGTGTCGTCGATGCCCACGATCTCCACCGTGCTCATGTCGTCGAGCGAGCGGGCCTGCTCGACATAGTGCTCGATGCGCCGCCACAGTTGCTTGTCGGCGCAGCGCAGCAGCGCTGCGGCTTGGCGCACCGCAAGCTCTCGGCATAGCGCCAGTGCAAGCGCCTCGAACAGCGCGGTGAAGCCCGATCCTTCGCGCGCCCAGGGCACGCCTACCTGGCCGGTCTTGCCGCAGCCAGTGCAGGCCACCCGCGGCACATCGGCATGCAGCCAGGCCTCGAACTGGAAGAAGTCCAGGTGCCTCGAAGTCGATGCGCCGACGCACGGTGTTGAGATCAACCTTGTCCACCTCCCATGGCGGGACCAGACCCAACGCGCTCGTGAACAACCCCTCGACGCCAACGATCATGCAACCTTCGATCTCATCAACTCAATTCCGACCGGTGGACTGCGGCGACACGCAGCTGGTGAAGGCAGCGATGTTTGACCCTTTTGAATATTTCATCGCACGCCACAAGGACGGCTTGCTCAAGACCGACTTCAAGCAGCAGCTTGGCAAGGTGAGCTACCACATTCCCTGCCATGGCCGCGTGCAGAACGTCGGCAAGAAAACCGAGGAAATGTTCAAGTTGATCGGCACGAAGGTCGCGCTTGAGCTCAATACGGTGGAGCGTTGTTCGGGCCACGCCGGAACCTATGGCGTGAAGACGGCGTACCACGCCGTGGCCATGAAAATCGGCCGTCCGGTGTTCAAGGCGATGGGCAAGAACGAGCCCGATTACATCAGTTCCGACTGCGCCCTGGCCGGCCACCACATCGTGCAGGGCATGCAGGTCAATGCGCTGCCCGCCGCCAAACTCGCTCACCCGCTGAGCCTCGTGCGCATGGCCTACGGCCTGTGAAGCGCCCCTCGGAGAACGACATATCCACGATTTCGCGTGACAGCCTGCTCACGCTCGAGGCCTACGCCAGGATTCGCACCACCCACAAGCCGCAGGTGATTGCGCACCGTCGGCTGCGCAGCGTGCGCCTGGGCGAGCACGTCACGGTGCAGTTCGAGGACGAGCGGACCGTGCGGCGGCAGATCCAGGAAATGCTCTATATCGAGAAAATTTTCGACGAAGACGGCATCCAGGGCGAGATCGACGCCTATTTGCCGCTGGTGCCCGACGGCAGCAACTGGAAGGCGACGATGCTGATCGAGTTTCCGGACGCTCACGAACGCAAACGCGAGTTGGCCCGGCTGATCGGTGTGGAGGACCGCATGTTCGTCGAGGTCGAAGGGCATCCGCGCGTGCATGCCATCGCCGACGAGGATCTCGACCGCGAGAACGATGAGACCTCCGCCGTTCACTTCCTTCGCTTTGAATTCAGCCAGCCCATAGCCCAAGCCATCCGGGTCGGGGCCGCGGTGAAGCTTGGTTGCGACCATCGCAACTACCCCGCGCATCCGTGGATTGAACTGCCCCGGTTTTTGAGGAGGCCGGTTGGTGTGAGTCAGACCGGCGGGGTCTGACGAACTCGG
>JANYAN010000092.1 GCA_025361305.1 Burkholderiales bacterium | reverse complement strand
GGGCGGCTCTCACGGGGCGCGCGCGGGTCGCTCCTGCCGACGTTCGCGGGCGGCAGCAACGAAGTGCAGCGCAACATCGTCGCGCAGACGGTCTTGGGCTAGCCCAAGACCGCAGCGCAAGCGCGTATACACAACTCCCCGAGCCCCCTCCGGGAGGGGGCTCCAGCCAGATGAATGCAGGAGCGAAAAATGGACTTTGATTTCAGCGACGAACAAGAGCAGTTGCGCGATGCAGTGCGCAAGTGGGTTGACAAGGGCTACGACTTCGAGCGGCGGCGTAAGGCCGTGGCGGCGGGCGGGTTCGACCGTGCGGCGTACACGGAACTGGCCGAGCTGGGGCTGGCGGGCCTGTACATCTCCGAGAACGATGGCGGCATGGGCATGGGGCCCGTCGAAGCGATGGTGGTGATGGAGGAACTGGGCCGCGGCATCGTGCTGGAGCCGCTGGCGCAGTCGCTGATCGCCGGCGGCGTTCTCAGCGGCTATGCCCCGGCGGCCGTGAAATCCGCGTGGCTGCCGCAAATCGCCAGCGGCGAGGCCCTGGTGGTGCTGGCGTACCAGGAGCGCAAGGCGCGCTACCGGCTGGACCTGTGCGAGGCCACGGCCACTTCCTCGGGTGCGGGCTGGACCGTCAGCGGCGCCAAGAGCGTCGTGCCGGCGGGTGATCAGGCGGACGCCTTCCTGGTGCCCGCGGCGGCGGGCGGGAAGATCGCCTTGTTCCTGGTGGAGCGTTCGGCTGCGGGTGTCGCCACCCGCGGCTACGGCACACAGGAGGGTGGGCGGGCCGCCGAAGTCAGCTTCAGCGCCAGCCCCGCCACGCTGGTCACGCAGGACGGCCTCACGGCCCTCGAACACGCCGTGGACATCGGCATCGCCGCATCCTGTGCCGAGGCAGTGGGCGTGCTGGACAAGACCATGGCGGCCACGGCCGAATACATGAACACGCGCAAGCAGTTCGGCGTGCCCATCGCCAGCTTCCAGGCCCTGCGCCACCGCATGGCCGACATGAAGATGCAGCAGGAACTGGCGCGCTCGATGAGCTACTACGCCAGCCTGAAGCTGAACGCACCGGCGCCGGAGCGGCGCCGTGCCATGGCCCGCGCCAAGTACCAGCTGGGCGTGGCCATGCGCTTCATCGGCCAGAATTCGGTGCAGCTGCACGGCGGCATCGGCGTCACCGACGAATACATCGGCAGCCATTACTTCAAGAAGCTGACGCAACTGGAGCTGACCTTCGGCGACACAATGCACCAGATCGGCGAGGTCTCGCATAGGATGCAGGACACGGCCGGCGTGTTCGCGTAACCGAAGCATCCGTCCCGCGCCCGCGGCCGGGGGAGTATTCTTTTTCTGGAGGAAGGAGACCGTCATGCTCGCATTCACCCGCCGCGCATTGCTTGCGCTGGCCGCCGTCTTCGTCGCCGCCTGCGCGCAATTGCCCGCGGCCGACGCGCCGCCGCCAATCGTCTTTGTCCACGGCAATGGAGACACCGCCGGCACGTGGCAGGCGACCGTGTGGCGCTTCGAATCAAACGGCTGGCCGCGCGACCGCCTGTACGCCATCGACATGCCGTTGACATATGCGCGCGACGACGACACGAAGCCGCAGGCAGGCCGCAGTTCCGCGGACGAGCACGCCGCATTCCTTAAAGCCGAAGTGGAGAAGGTGCTGAAAGCGACGGGCGCGAAGCAGGTCGTCCTGTTCGGCAATTCGCGCGGCGGCAATGCCGTCCGCAACTACGTCTACAACGCCGGCGGCGAGTCGAACGTGAGCCACGCCATCCTGGGCGGCACGCCCAATCACGGTGTGTGGGCCGTGCACATTGACGGCCTGTCGGACAACAGCGAATTCGCGGGGCACGGCCCGACCCTCACGGCGCTGAACAAGCCGAAGAACGCGGCCGGCGACGAGGTGACCGGCCCGGTGAAGTGGATGACGATCCGCTCTGACAGGAACGACAAGTACGCGCAGCCCGACGGCCTGTGGATCGGCAAGCGCGGCGTGGAAACCGGTGTGACCTATGCTGGCCCCGAGCTGAAGGGCGCGACCAATGTCGTGATCCCGCGCATCGACCACCGCGAGACGTCGTACTCTGCACCGGCGTTCGAAGCCGCCTATCGTTTCATCACCGGGCATGCACCCGCGCGCACCGACGTCATGCCGGAAAACAAGGTGATGCTCTCGGGCCGGATCGACGGCGCCGGCACCAACATAGGCATTGCGGGCGCGCAGCTGCGCATCTTCGCGACCGACCCGGTGACGGGCGAGCGACGCGGCGATGCGATGTACACGAAGACGGCTGCGGGAGACGGCGCCTGGGGTCCCTTCAACGCGCAGCCGGACACGCGCTACGAATTCGAAGTCACCGCGGCCGGCTACGCAACGACGCACTTCTACCGCAGCCTCTTCCCGCGATCGAGCAGCTACATCAACATGCGGCCCGAGCGCGTGCCGGATGTCGACAAGAACGCGCCTTCGCTCGCGATCATGACCCGCCCACGCGGCTATCTCGACCCGGGCCGCGACACCATGGCCTTCGACGGCCAGTCACCTCCACCCGGCGCCGTGCTGGGCGCGGGTGCGTCCACTTCCCGCGTCAAACCCGAGGGCCTGCCGCGCGCGATCGTAGCGGAGTTCAATGGCGAGCGCGTGGTGGGACGCACGTGGCCCCTGAAGGAGAACCACGTCTCCGTGCTCGAACTGACCTACTGAATAGAACCCCCACGCTCGCGGCTTCGCCGTGTCGCTGCCTCCCTGAGGAGGCCCAGCCCCCTTGGGGCGGCCCGGTGGCAGCCGATACGCGCGCCTAGCAATGCAGCCGCGAATTTCGCGGCAGGTGCGCCATCAGAAACTCCATCTGGTCGGCCAGGATGCGCCGATTGCGCAGGATAAAGTCTTCCCACAGGCTGGGAATGTAGGGCGCGTAGAGCAGCGGCATATGGGCCTGCTCTGGCGTGCGGTTGCTCTTGCGATGGTTGCAGGTGCGGCAGGCGGTGACCACGTTCATCCAGTGATCCTTGCCGTTCTGGGCGAACGGGATGATGTGCTCGCGCGTGAGGTCTTCTTCGTGGAAATCTCTGCCGCAGTAGGCGCAGACGTTACGGTCGCGGGCGAAGAGCTTGCTGTTGGTGAGGCCGGGCCGCAGGTCGAACGGATTGATGTTGGGCACGCCCTTGGTGCCGATGATGCTGTTCACCGCGATCTGGGACTGCTCGCCGGTCATCGCGTTGTGGCCGCCGCGGAACAATGCCACCTGCGCGCCCACTTCCCAGCGCACCTCGTCGGCGGCATAG
>JANYAN010000025.1 GCA_025361305.1 Burkholderiales bacterium | reverse complement strand
CTCGACCATGGCGCGGCAATCGGCGTCGTGCGACACATCGCCGCGCAGCAGCAGCGTGTCGGCCCCGGCCTGCCGGCAGGCCGCCTGCGATGCTGTGGCCTCTTGTTCGCTCTTGGAATAATTGATCAGGACGTCGTAACCACGCTGCGCGAGCGCCAGCGCGGTGGCGGCGCCAACGCCCGTGGCTGAGCCGGTCACGATGGCTACTTTGCGTTGATTCATGCTGAATTCCTTGCGGTTTGCGATGCCTGGATCGAGTGTACGGCGGCAAAATGGCGCTACCGCCAACAATCCAAGGACCGCGCCATGACTGACCTCCCCACCGTGTCGCCTGCCAAGCACAGCCTTCCAGTGCGAGCGCTGTGGATGCTTCTGATGGCAGTGGCTTTCCACATCACCGCCTGTCTGCTCAGTGTGATTGCACTGGTGCAGATCATCCTGACCGCGACCACCGGCGCCGCCAATTCGCAGCTGACCTCTCTCGGCCGCGAGCTGGGCCAGTACCTGCGGCAGATTGCCGGGTTCGTGAGCTTTGCCGACGATACCGTGCCGTTTCCGCTCAGCGACTGGCCGTCGGGCCAGTAGGACGCCGGTCTGGGCACCCGCAGGGACTTGAACATGCCAAGAGAAATCCGCATCAACGCGTTCGACATGAACTGCGTCGGCCATATCCAGCAGGGCCTGTGGACGCATCCGCGCGACCAGTCTTCGCGCTACACGGACATCCACTACTGGACCGACTACGCGCGCCGGATCGAGGCGGGCCTGTTCGATGGCATTTTCTTTGCCGATGTGGTGGGCGTGTACGACGTGCTGGGCGCAAGCCCCGATGCCGCGGTGCGAGGCGCGGTGCAGGTGCCGGTTAACGATCCGATGCTGCTGATCCCGGCCATGGCGGCGGCTACGCAGCACCTGGGTTTCGGTGTGACGGCCAACCTGACCTACGAAGCGCCCTTCCTGTTCGCGCGCCGCATGTCCACGCTGGACCACCTGACTGGCGGGCGCATCGGCTGGAACATCGTCACCGGTTACCTGGACAGCGCGGCGCGCGCCGTGGGGCTCACCGGCCAGACGGCGCATGACGATCGCTACGACCTGGCCGATGAATACATGCAGCTCGTGTATCAGCTGTGGGAAGGCAGCTGGGAAGACGGCGCCGTGCTGCGCGACCGTGCACGTGGTGTCTATGCCGACCCGGCGCTCGTGCATCTGGTGCACCACCACGGGCCGCAGTACAAAGTGGATGCGATGCACCTGAGCGAGCCTTCGCCGCAACGCACACCGGTGCTGTACCAGGCTGGCTCGTCCACTCGCGGATCGCGCTTTGCGGCCACGCACGCAGAGTGCGTCTTTCTCAACGGCCAGAGCCAACCCGGCGTCAGGAAGATCGTGGACAGCATCCGTGGCCAGGCCGTGCAGCAAGGCCGCATGGCTTGCGACATCAAGGTCTTTCTTGGCGCCACGGTGGTGACGGGCCGCACCGACGCAGAAGCGCAGGAAAAATTTGCCGAGTACCGGCGTTATGTCAGCTCCGAAGCCGCCCTGGTGCATGCCGCAGCGTCGATGGGCATCGACTTTGCCAAGTACGACATCGACGAGCCGATCGTCACCGAAAAGACCCAGGCCATCATCTCCAACGTCGAGGCCATGACCCGAAGCGCTGGCCCGCAGTGGACACGGCGCAAGCTGCTGGAACAGATGGTGCTGGGCAGCCGGCAGGCACCCTGGGTGGGCTCGGCTGACGCCATCGCCGATACCCTGGTCACCTGGGCCGAGCAGGCCGATGTCGACGGCTTCAACCTGTCGCGCACCGTGGTGCCGGAATGCTTCGACGACTTCATCGCACTGGTGGTGCCGCGGCTGCAGGAACGCGGTGCCTACAAGAAGGCGTATGCGCAAGGCACGCTTCGCGCCAAGCTGTTTGGCCACGACCGGCTGCCGGCCAGCCATCCTGTGGCGCAGTACCGGGTCGGGCCAACAACAAGGGGCTGAGCGTGCGCAAGGCGCCCTCACTGGCGATCCTGCTGCTGTGTGAAGTGGGCGCGATGACCGTCTGGTTTTCGTCGGCCTCGGTGGTGGCCACGGTACAGCAGACTCAGGCAGTAAGCCCGCAGGCCGTGGCCCTGCTGACCAGCGCAATCCAGGCGGGCTTTGTTCTGGGGACGTTTCTGAGCGCCCTTCTCTCACTGGCAGACCGGTACGACCCACGGCGCCTTTTCATGGCCTCGGCCCTGGTGGCGGCGGCTGCCACCGCGGCGTTGGCTTTTCTGCCACCCACGGGCGCGGCCGTGTATGCCCTGCGCCTCGTCACAGGCATGTGCATGGCTGGCGTCTATCCCGTGGGCATGCGCCTGGCCGCCACCTGGGCCGAAGGCGATCTGGGCCTGCTGATTGGCTTGCTGGTAGGCGCGCTGACCTTCGGCTCAGCCAGTCCGCACTTGCTGGCGGCCAGCGGCGGCGCCGACTGGCGCCTGGTCTATGCAGTGGCTGCCGGCTGCGCGGGGCTAGCCGGCTGCGCCATCCTCTTCTGCGGCATCGGCCCCAACATCCGGCGCGCCGCCGCGCTGGACCTGGGCAAGTTCACCCAGGCATGGCGACAACCCGCCGTGCGGCTGGCCAACCTGGGCTACCTGGGCCACATGTGGGAGCTCTATGCCATGTGGGCCTGGCTGGCCGTGTTTCTGCAGGCCAGCTTCAAGGCCAGCGGCATGCCCGATGCGGCGCACAACGCCAGCCTGTTGACCTTCGCCACCATCGCAATGGGCGCGCTGGGCGCGTGGGGTGGCGGCGCCCTGGCCGACCGCATGGGCCGCACCGTCGTGACCATCAGCGCGATGGCCCTGAGCGCCAGTTGTGCGCTGGCCATGGGCTGGCTGCTGGGCGCGCCGGTTTGGATCGTGGCGGCGGTGGCGGCCGTGTGGGGTGTGACCGTGATCGCCGATTCCGCGCAGTTCTCGGCCAGCATTGCCGAGTTGAGCGAGCCCTCGTCCGTCGGCACCTTGCTCACGGTGCAGACCTGCGCCGGCTTTCTGCTGACCCTCGTCAGCATTCACCTCTTGCCCTATGTGGTCGCCGCGGCCGGATGGCCCGGCGCCTTCAGCATGCTGGCCGTCGGGCCCCTGCTCGGTTGCGTGGCCATGTACCGACTGCGCCAGCGGCCGGAAGCACGACAGTTGGCTGGAGGTAGGCGCTAGCCGAGGGCGGTCGACTACAAAGACATGGCAAGGAAAACCCTTCCTCTGCGCCCTCTGCGCTCAAAAATCGCCTCATTCACGAGGGTTCACCGCTCGGCAATGTAGTGCTGCATCGTGACGCTCTCGCCCGGCGCCAGAAATTGGCGAACGCGGGATTCTTGCTCCTGGTCGGCCATGGTGGCGCGTGCGCGCTGGTGCAGGTAATCGGCCCACGACGTAACGATGAAGCGCTCCACGTAGCGTGAAGGGTCACCCAGGTCGCGGTAGATGCGCCAGAACGTCGCGCCGTCGCGGCGCCGGGGCTCGCGCAATTGTGTGACGGCATCGAGAAATTCCTGTGCCCGGTCCGCACTGATGCGGTAACCGATCTCGACGGCCACCGGGCCGTCCTCGGGGTTGGGCTCGGCCACGATGAACAGCTCTTCCCAGGGCGTGGCCGGCGTCACCTCACTGGCTTCGCCCATGCGCAACGGGAACGGGCGTGCGAGCAGCAACCCAGCCGCGATGCAAATCGCCGCCGCGCAGAGGGTGACCGTCAGCCCCGCAATGCCCGAAACCGCGCCCCAGAACGCCGAGCCGATGGCAAATGAGCCTAGCGCGCTCAGGGTATGCAGCGCTGCAGCGCGCGAGCGCACCCACGGCGGCGCGCTGGTCTGAGTGGCGGTGTTGAAGGTGGACATCACTGCCATCCAGGCCCCGCCCCCGATCACCAGGGCTGTATAGACCACCAGGTGATTGCGCACCAGCGCCGTCACGGCCATCGTCAACGCAAAGATGATGCAGCCGGTGGCCACCAGCACCTCCAGCCCCAGCTTGGCCCGCAAGCGCCCAAGCACCAGCCCCGCAGCCACCGCACCGGTACCCAGGCAAGCCATCAACAGACCGAAACCGGCCGCGCCCAGGCCGAGTTGTCGCTGCGCGATCACCGGCAGCAGCGCCCAGAGGGCAGAGCCGGCGCCGCTGTAGGCCATGGTCCGCAGCAGCTGGGCCAGGATGATCTTCGAATGGCGCGCGAAGCGCAGGCCGCTGAGCGTGCCGCCCCAGAGGCGTTCGGCCGGCAGCTGCGACACGGCATGTGCGCGGGGCGGCCAGCGCCGGATGGCTTGCATCATCACCAAAACGCTGGTGACGGCGATGGCAAAAACCCAGCCTGCTCCGAGCTGCGCAAACACCACGCCGGCCAGCGCCGGCCCCAACGCGCGCGCCGTGTTCCATGCGATCGACATCGCGGTGATGGCTTGCGCCATGTCCGCACGCGGAACCGTGTCGGCAACGGTGGAGTTCCACGCTGGTGAAAAGAGTGCCGTGCAACAGCCCGCGGCGAAGGTGAAGAACAAGAGCGTGCCCGGCCCTGCCACGCCGACCAGCACCAGCAACGCCAGCACTACCACGGTCGCCGCCTGCACGCCCAGGGCGGTGAGGATCAAGCGCCGCCGATCAGTGGTGTCGGCCAGCACGCCGGCCGGAAGCGACAGCAGGAACATCGGCAGGAACACCGCCGTTTGCACCAGCGCCGCCAGGAACGACGATCCCGTGAGCTCCACCATCAGCCACGAAGCGGCCATGGCCTGCATGGCGTTGCCGATGAAATAGACGCCGCTGCAGGCCCACAGACCCCGAAAAGCCCGGTAGCGCAGCGGGCTCCAGAGGGATTGGGAGGCCGTCATCGGGGCTCAGTCCGGAACGAATCTGGCATGAAACCGGGCGACATCCGCTTCGAGTTCAAAGGTCACCAGCTGCCCCATCTTCCTGTCCGCCGTGCGGTACGCGGCAAACAGGCTGTACCTGCCCTGCAGGCGGTAGGTGGGCAAGTCGATCAAGGTGTAGGCGTGCGGCACGAAGACCTCGTGCAGGAAGACGTGGCGGTGCTCGTTGCGCGGCGACGGAAACAACTTGTAGGTGTCGGTGGCAATGAACGCCTCAGCCATGGCTGGCGCCCGGTTTGGCCAGCCGCTTGAGCGGCTGCCAGCCGGCAAACTCCGGGTGATGGCGCGCGACCACCGGGCCATCGAAATCCCAGGCAATGCACTTGCCAAGGTGATAGGGCGGCTCGGCCCCCTGGGTTTGCGGCAGGCCAGCCTGGCGCCTCAGGCGTTCGCGATAAGAGGGAATCGTCTGGTACGCCGCTGTGGCCATGTTGAACAGCATTTCGCGCAGGTGGGTGCAGCCCCGGATGCCGCCCAGCGCCCGCTCGATGGCCTGGCGCCAGCCGGGGCCGAGCGTGACGCCCACCATCTTTTGCATCGGGTCTTTGCCCTGCTGGCATTCGTCGAAGGGCGTGTGATCCGAGGAACTGGTGATCTCCCGGATGGTCATGGAGTCGTCCACAGTGACGCGGATGGACATGCCATGAATGGGCGCGCCGGGCGGCATGACGCCGCGTTCCGACCGATTCAGGGTGTAAGTCTTGGTATCGGACATCTCGGCTTCGATGTCCCACAGGCCATCTTCGCGGTGATACCCACGGAAAACGACCGCGCGGGTGTGCAGATGAGTACGGGGCTGGGCGGGAGGCAGGGGCATGGGCGGCTCGATGTTGCGGTATTGCGTCATTTTCTCAGCATCTGGCGTCGCGCGCCGCCGTGCAGACTGATGCAAGCTTGGTTATCCTGCGTGTCTTGCCTCAGGAGTCGCCATGTCCCAACGCCTTACCGCGCAGGATTTCGATCAGGAACTGCTCGTCCTTTTCAATGCTTACATCCACGGCGGCATCGACCGGCGCGGGTTTCTTGATAAGGCCCAGAAGTTCGCCACTGCAACCGTCTCGGCCGCTGGCTTGCTGGCCCTGCTGAGCCCGAATTACGCGCTTGGCCAGCAGGTCAAGCCCGACGACGCGCGGCTCAAGACCGAGCGGGTCAGGATTGCGTCGCCCAGCGGCTATGGAACCATCAATGGCTACCTGTGCCGGCCGGCTTCGGCCAGCGCGGGGGACAAGCTGCCCACGGTGTTGGTCGTCCATGAGAATCGGGGCCTGAACTCTCACATCGAGGATATCGCGCGCCGCCTGGCGCTGGACGGCTTCATGGCGCTGGCGCCCGACGCACTTTCATCGCTCGGCGGTTACCCCGGCGACGAGGGCAATGCCGTCACCCTGTTCCGGCAACTCGACCAGGCCAAAGTCCGGCAGGACTTCCTGGCTGCCGAACGCTGGCTGCGCGCACGACCCGACACCAATGGCAAGCTGGGCATCACCGGCTTCTGTTTCGGAGGTGGCCTCACGATGTGGCTGGCGACCCAACTGCCAGAAACCGCGGCAGCCGCACCCTTCTGCGGCAATTTCCCGGCGGCAGCCGACGCTGCCAAGCTCAAGACGCCGCTGCTGATCCACATGGCATCCAACGATGATTTTGTGAATCCGGGCTGGCCGGCCTTCGAGGCGACGCTCAAGCAGATGGGGGCCACTTACAACGCCTACATCTATCCCAATACGGGGCATGGCTTCAACAACGACACCACGCCGCGGTACGACGCCGAATCGGCGAAGCTGGCGTGGAGCCGGACCGTCACGTTCTTCAAGGCCCGCCTGGCGTAGCCCGAGAAGGCAGCCGGGGCCGTTACTTTTTCTTGCCGGCCAGCGCGCGCATGCGCTGGGCAATGAATTCGCGCGGACTGGGTGGGCCCTTGGCAGGCGGTGCGGCGGGCGCCTCAGGCGCGGCGCCAGACAGCCGGGCTATCTGTTGCCTCAGCCTGGCCGCCTTCGCCTTGCTCGCTGCCTTGTCCGAATCGCTGGTCATGCCATCGAGTTTATACAGCGGCCTCCGCCATGCAAGCCACTAGCCGGCGCGCTTGACCAACTTCGAGATCTGCTGGCGCCAGGCCTTGGCTTTCGACTGGGTCGCCGGCAGTGCTGCGACCGTCAGGGCGCTGGCCGCCCGCAATGCAGGGGCCTTGGGCCGGCGCGCCTCGAAAGCCTGCTGCGTCACGTCGTAGATCTGGCGGCGCCAGCTCTTGCCGCGCTTGGCCGACAATTTTCCCAGGTCGGTGAACTTGGGCTTGCTGCCACTGAAGAACGTCTCCTGAAACCAGTGATCGGTCACCGGGTCATGCCAGCTGAGGTAACCACCAGAAAGCACCTGCCTGGGTTTCTTGATCGTTCCAGTATAGCTATACCGATCGGCCGGGTTGGCGATCGTGGAGAAGTATTTGGGTGTGTAGAAATCGGACACGCTGACGCCGTTGATGGTGTACCCGAATTCAGCCGCTTCGCTGGGGTCGCAGGGCTCGACCAGGAACTCCACCCTGCCCTGCCCCGGCTTGGGCGATTGCCCCGCGGTCAGTCGGTTGCCCAGGGGATCGACCAGCATCTCGATGAGTTCGTGGCTGGCCGTCAGCGACCATCCGTCGTCCGCATGGACCAGCGCGAAAGGCTGGCCCGAATCGTCCTCATGCACACCGGCAGCGCCCGGTGTATCGATGTCATCGCGGATGATGATGGGCCAGTAGCCCACGGGCACGTC
>JANYAN010000005.1 GCA_025361305.1 Burkholderiales bacterium | reverse complement strand
CGCCGCAAGACCTGGAACGGCTGCCATTCGCCATGGGAAACAATGCGGACGGCAGTTCGCGCATCGTGCGCCGCACCCAGTTGGCCAGGTCGTCCAGGTAGCAGTAGACAACGGGCACGACGACCAGAGTCAGCAGCGACGAGGTGATCACGCCGCCGATCACGGCCTGGCCCATCGGCGCGCGCTGCTCCGAGCCCTCGGTCAGGGCAAAGGCCAGCGGAACCATGCCGAAGATCATGGCCAGCGTGGTCATGAGGATGGGGCGCAGCCGCACCCGTGCTGCGTACAGAAGCGCCTCGTTGCGGTTCATGCCTTGCTCGCGCATGCGAATGGCGAAGTCCACCAGCAGGATGGCGTTCTTGGTCACCAGCCCCATCAGCATGACGATGCCGATGACGGAAAAGATCGACAGCGTCGAACGGAAAAGCAGTAGCGCCAGGACCACGCCGATCAGCGTCAGCGGCAGCGAAGTCATCAGGGCCAGTGGCTGCACAAAGCTCTTGAACTGGCTGGCCAGGATCATGTAGATGAAGATCACGGCCATGGCCAGCGCCGAAACCGCGTAGCCGAATGACTCTTCCATGTTCTTGGTCGAGCCGCTGAACTGGTATCGGTAGCCAGGCGCAAAGGCGATCGTGTCCAGCTGGGCGCGGATGTCGGCCGAGACCTCGCCCGCCGAGCGGCTGTAGACATTGGCGTTCACGGCCACTTCGCGCGTCAGGTCGCGCCGGTTGATCTGGTTCGGTCCGGTGGCTTCGACCACGCTTGCCACCTGGTTCAGGCGCACGATGCGCGAACTGCCGTCCGCATTGTTTCCCATGGCGAATGGCAGCCGTTCCAGGTCTTGCGGCGAGTTGCGCGCATCGGGCGAAAGGCGCACATTGACGTCGTAGGTCTGGTCATCAGCGGCGCGCCAGTTGCCTACCGTCTGGCCGGCCACCAGCGTGCGCAGCGATCCGGCGATCTGGGCCACCGACAGGCCCAGATCCGAGGCGGCTTCGCGCTTGACTTCGACGTTGATCACGGGCTTGTCCGGTTTGACGCTGGAATCCAGGTCGACCAGGCCGGGGATGGGACGGATCTTGTCGCTCACCAGCCGTGCCAGCCGTTCCAGTTCCTTCAAATCCGGGCCCTGCAGGGAAAACTCGACCTGCTTGTTGCCGCCGACGGCGTCGAGCAGGCCCACGTGGGTCACGGTGATGCCCGGCACCTGTGCGAGGCGATTGCGCAGCACGTTGGACATTTCGTCCACGCTGCGGCTGCGGTCCTTGCGGTCGACCATCCGCACATAGACCGACGCATAGATCTTGCCGGTGTTGCTGGTGTTGATCGTGGCCAGCGTATAGCGCACCTCGGGGAATTCCCGGATGATCGCCTCGACCTGCCGGGCCTTGTCTTCGGTCACTTCGAGCGAAGAGCCGACCGGGGTGTAGAAATTGAGCGAGGTCTCCGAGAAATCGGCCTTCGGCACGAACTCGGTGCCCACCAGCCGCACCATCGCGACGCTGGTGGCGAAGATGGCAATGGCCAGCAGCACAGTGGTCAGACGGTGGCTCAGCGACCATTCCAGGATTCCCTGGTAGCTCTCCACCAGGTATTCCGTCATGCGATGGAACAGGCCCGTGACCCGTCCGATCGTCTTGTCGTAGAAATTGAGCTGATCCCTGGGCTTGCCGTGCGCCTGGATTTCCGGGTCGTGCCAGATCGACGATAGCATCGGGTCCAGCGTGAAGCTGACGAACATCGAGATCATCACGGCGGCCACGATGGTCACGCCGAACTCGTGGAAGAACTTGCCGATGATGCCGCCCATGAAGCCGACCGGCAGGAACACGGCAACGATGGAGAAGGTGGTGGCCAGCACTGCCAGCCCGATCTCCTGCGTGCCGTCCAGCGCAGCCTGGTAGGGGGCCTTGCCCATCTGCACGTGGCGCACGATGTTCTCGCGCACCACGATCGCGTCGTCGATCAGCAGGCCCACGCACAGCGACAGCGCCATCAGGGTGACCATGTTGATCGAGAAGCCGAACAGGTCCATGAACAGGAACGTGCCAATCAGCGAAATCGGCAGCGTCAGGCCGGTGATCACGGTCGAGCGCCATGAGTTCAGGAACAGGAAGACGATCAGCACCGTCAGCAGGGCACCCTCGATCAGCGTGCGACGCACGTTCTCCACGGCCACGCGGATGGGTCGGGCTCCGTCCATGATGGGTTCGAGCCGCAGGCCCGGCGGCAACTGCTTGCGCATGTCGTCCACGGTTTTGGTCAGGCCGTCGATCACCTGGATGGTGTTCTCGTCCTGTGACTTTTGCACCGTCAGCAGCAGCGTGCGCCCGCCGTTGTAGAGCGCCAGGCTGTCGATCTCCTGCGCGCCGTCGGAGATTCGCGCCACCTGGTCGACCCGCACCGCGGTGCCGTTGCGCCGCGTCACGATGATCTTGCCGAAATCTTCGGGCCGCTGCATCCGCGCGTCGATCTGCACCACGCGTTCCTGGGCCAGCGAGCGGATCGCGCCCACCGGCAAGTCCTGGCTCTCGTTGCGCACGGCGGCCACGACCTGGTCGGCGGTGATGCCAAGGGCCTCCATTGCCGTCGGGTTGAGATAGACGTTGATCTCGCGCTTGGTGCCGCCCACCAGCGCCACCGAGCCCACGCCGCGCACATTTTCCAGCCGCTTCTTGAGCACCTGGTCGGCCCAGTTGGTCAGTTCGACGGCGTCCAGCGGCTTGCCTTTGCTGGAGTCGGGAAGAACAGCGAGCGACCAGATGGCGCGGCTGGACGGGTCGAAGCGCAGCACCCGCGGCTCTTTGACTTCGGTACGGAAATTCGGGCGCACGGCTGCCACCTTCTCCCGCACGTCTTCGGCCGCCTTGCGCCCATCGACGTAGAGCTGGAACTCGATGACGACGATCGACTGGCCCTCGAAGCTGCGCGAGGTCAGGGCGTTGATGCCGGCGATCGAGTTGACCCCTTCCTCGATCTTCTTGGTGACTTCGCTTTCGACCACTTCGGGCGACGCGCCCGGGTATTCGGCCGTGATCACGACCACGGGAAAATCGATGTTGGGGAACTGGTCGACCTTCAGCCGCTGATAGGAGAACAGGCCCAGCACCACGATGGCCAGCATGATCATGGTCGCGAAGACCGGGTTCTTCAGGCTGACGCGGGTGAACCACATGTCAGGGCTGTGTCCTTGGCGAAGCCGGTGCCGGTGCCGATGCGGCCGCCAGCGCCGCCGGCATCCGGGTGAACCTCACCGCGGTTCCTTCGCGCAGAGGGCCAATGCTGCCCTTGATCACCGCGGTGCCGGGCGCCAGGCCCTGCACCGCAACCATCATCTCCTTGCCCGTTTCTCCGCGCGCGCCGGTCTGCACGGTCCTGTGCGCCACCTGGTTGTTCTCGACCACCTGCACATACGGCGATGGCTTGTCGGTGCGCACGGCCGTGATCGGCACGGCAATCGCCGAGGCTGTGCCGGTGCCCAGCAGGCCCTGGGCGAACAGGCCCTGGCGCAGCCCGGTGGAGTCGGCGATGGCCAGGTAGGCTAGCACGCTGCGGCTGCCGGCCTGGGCGCTGGGATTGATGCGAACCACGGTGGCGGCGATCGGCCTGGTGCTGCCCTCGATCTGCAACTGCGCCTGCTGCCCGACCCGAACGTCGACCGAATCGGTGGCGCTGAGCGTGGCTTCGAGTTCCAGCCGGCTGAGGTCGACGATTTCGATCACACGCGCGTCGACGGCAACGCGTTCACCCGGCTGCGCCAGGCGCTGGGCCACCAGACCCGAGATCGGTGCGCGAAGCACTGTGTCGTCCAGCGCCTTGTTGGCCAGTTCGACTGCAGCCAGTGCCGCCTTGTGGGTGGCTTCGACGCCGGCAAATGTGTTCCACGAGGTGTCCAGCGCGGTCTTGGAGATGAAGCCCTGGTCGACCAGCGCCTTGTTGTTGTTCCACTGGCGCTGCGCGATGTCGATCTGGGTCTTGGCCGAGTCGGCCTGCTGCTGCGCCTGGCGCACCCGTGACTCGTATTCGGTGGGATCGATGCGAGCCACGACCTGGCCGGCCTTGACCACATCACCTTCACGCACCGTGAGGCCCTGCAGTTCACCGGGGACCCGCGCCTTGATCACGGCCGAGTTCACCGCCCGCAGCGATCCCGAGACGGGCAGGCCCACGGCCAACTGCTGCACCTGGGCGTTGACGACATCGCTGGCCGCCAGTTCGACCACCGTCTGGGCCTTGGCAACGCTGGTTGCGACGCTGGCCTGTTGCTGCTCGCGGCGCGCGGCAATGGCCCGCATGACGCCATAGCCCATCAGCAACATTGCCAGAACCAGTGCCAGCCACCGCAGGACGCGGGCGCTCATTGGGCGCCTCGCTTGCCGGTGTCGGCGGCTCGGACACACAGCCCTTGCAGCATCGTCTCGAGCTGCGCCGCGATGTAGCGTTGCGGGTCCAGGGGGTGGTCCTGCGGGACGCATGCCCCCAGCGAATGTTTCATCATGATCAGGAAAATCATCGGCGCGATGACGCAGTAAATGGCGTATTCCGGGTCGGGCACGCGCATTTCCCCACGGTCCACGCCACGCTGCAGTATCCGGCGCAGCAGTTGCTGAGCCGGTACGATCACTTCCGTTTGGTAGAACGCCGCGATTTCGGGAAAGTTGCGCGCTTCGCTGATGATCAGCTTGGTGATGCCCGAGGCCTTGGTGGCGCCCAGCCTGTCCCACCAGACCTTCATGCAGTAGCGCAGCATGTCGGCGGTGCTGCCCTCGAATGCGGCGAATTCCTCGTTCCACTCGGCGAAGCGCCCCGAAATGTTTTCGCGCACCACTGCCTTGAACAGCTCTTCCTTGCTCGGGAAGTAGAGGAACAGCGTGCCTTTGGAGACGCCTGCGCGGGCGGCCACTTCCTCGGCGCGGGTGGCGGCGAAGCCTTTTTCGACGAACAGGTCGAGGGC
>JANYAN010000556.1 GCA_025361305.1 Burkholderiales bacterium | reverse complement strand
GGCCTTCAGCCCCGACGGCAGCACGATGTACCTGAGCGACTCGCACCCCAGGGTCCAGCAGGTGTGGGCCTTCGACTACGACTCGGGCAGCGGCACCCCATCGAACCGGCGCCTTTTCGTCGACATGACAGGCCTGCCCGGCCGCCCCGACGGCGCGGCCGTTGATGAGGACGGCTGCTACTGGAGTTGCGCCAACGATGCCGGCCAGATCCATCGATTCACACCACGCGGCCGGCTGGACCGTTCGCTGGACCTTCCCGTGAAGAAGCCGGCGATGTGCGCCTTCGGCGGCGCGAGACTGGACACGCTGTACGTGACCTCGATCCGGCCAGTTGGAGTCGACATCTCCGACCAGCCCCTGGCCGGCGGGATGTTCGCGCTTCATCCCGGCGTCAAGGGATTGCCGGAATCACCATTTCAACCCCAGGAGTAGACGATGATATTTAGGACACGCCCCCTTTATTCCATGATCGCCGCAGCCGCGTTTTGCGCCCTGTGCGGCACCGCTGCGGCACGGGATTTTCGCTCGGCCGACGTGCACGCCAAGGACTACCCGACAAACCTGGCGGTCAAGTTCATGGGCGACCAGTTGTCCAAGGCCACCGCCGGCAAGGACAATATCAAGGTCTTCGGCGACAGTGCGCTGGGCTCCGAGAAGGACACCGTGGAGCAAGTCAAGATCGGGGCGCTGGACATGGTTCGCGTCAGCACCGCGGCGTTCCACGGCATCGTTCCAGAATCGATGATCCCGTCTCTGCCATTCCTGTTTCGCGATCTCGACCACTTCCGCGCCACCATGTACGGCCCCCAGGGCGACAAGATCCTCGCGGCCTTCGAAAAGGCAGGCTTCATCGGCCTGTGCCTTTACGAAAGCGGCGCGCGCTCGCTGTACGCCAAGAAGCCTATCCGTAGCGTGGCCGACATGAAAGGGCTGAAGGTTCGCGTTCAGCAGTCCGACCTGTGGGTCAGCCTGATCAAGGCGACCGGTGCGTCACCGACACCGATGCCTTTTGCCGAGGTCTACACGGGCCTGAAGACCGGCCTGCTGGACGCGGCAGAAAACAACGTTCCGTCGTACGAGGAAGCCCGGCATTTCGAGTCGGCGCCCATCTATTCCGAAACGATGCACGTCATGTCGCCTGAGGTGGTGGTCTTTTCCAAGAAGGTCTGGGACACTCTGACACCGCTGGAACAGTCGACGCTGCGCAAAGCCGCCAAAGACTCCGTTGCCTACTATTCGAAACTGTGGGATTCCAAGGAGAAAGATGCTCGGGCGGCCGTAATCAAGGGCGGCGCGAAGATCATCGACAGCTCGCAGATTGACAAGAAGAGCTTCGTCGAAGCCGAGAAGCCGGTCTGGGACAAGTTCGCCGACACGCCCGAGCTGAAGGCGCTGGTGCAAGAGATCGTCAACAAGAAATGAAGCTGCTCGTCGCACTCAGTGCCAGACTTTCGCGCTGGGTGCTGCAGGTGGCCTGCGCGTGCCTGGCCGGGCTGGGCCTGATCGTGATCTATGGCGTAGTCATGCGCTATGTCTTCAACGATCCACCGGCCTATGTCGAGCAGGTTGCACTGCTGCTCGTGATCTCCGTGGCCATGTTCGGTGCGGCTGCAGGGGTGCGCGACGCGGGGCACATTGGCCTGGACTCTGTCGTCAAGCTGCTGCCAGCCAAGGCCCGCCTGTCGTGTGCGGTCATCGGTGACCTCTTGATCATGGTGTTTGCCGCCCTGCTGGTGTGGGGTGGCTCGACCATGGCACTGTCCACGGGACATGACACCATCCCGACGCTGGGCATTTCCGAAGCTTTCCGCTACCTGCCGCCGATCATTGCGGGTGCTCTGATCATTCTCTTTTCGATCGAACACCTGCTGGCCCTATTCACCCATGAAACATCGGCGCCACCATGGAACTGACCGTACTGTCCCTGAGCTTTCTCGTCTTTCTCGTGCTGGGCGTTCCGGTGGCGTTCGCGATCGGGCTGAGTTGCCTGGCCACGTTTGCCGTGGAGGGATTGCCACTGGCGACCGCCATGCAAATGATGGTCTCCGGCATGAACGTCTTCTCGTTCCTCGCGATACCGTTCTTCATTTTTTCCGGCGAACTGATGCTGCACGGCGGCATCGCCGACAAGATCCTCGATTTTGCCCGTAGTCTGGTGGGGCACTGGAAAGGCGGACTGGGACTGGCCAATGTGATGGCCAGCACCCTGTTCGGAGGCGTCTCTGGATCACCGGTGGCGGATACGTCGGCCATGGGCGGGGTGATGATCCCGATCATGAAGCGCGAGGGCTACAGCGCGGACTATGCGGTCAACGTCACGACGCACGCTTCACTGACCGGGGCCCTCATGCCGACGTCACACAACATGATCATCTACGCCTTCGCGGCCCAGGCTGCCATGGGCGTGATCGACGGCCACGCCATCCGTGGTGTCTCCATCGGGGACCTGATGTTCGCCGGCCTGATTCCCGTGTTCTGGATCATGGTGTGCATGCTGATCGCGGCGTACTGGCAGGCGGTCCACAACGGCTTCCCGAGGCGCGCCGACGGCAGTTCGATGGTGGAAAAGTTTCCCGGTTGGGGCACGGTGGCGCGAACGTTCGTCGCGGCCATTCCGGGCCTGATGGTGATGGTGGTCATCCTCGGTTGCGTCATGGGCGGCATAACCACCGCCACCGAAGCCGCAGCCATTGCCGTGGCGTATTCACTGATTCTGACCAGCTTGCTCTACCGGACGATGACACGGACCAAGCTGATGCGGGCACTGTCAAAGGCCTCCAAGACAACCGGCGTGATCCTGCTGCTCATCGGCGTATCCAATATGCTGCGCTGGCAAATGGCTTACCTTGAGATTCCAGCTGCCATCGAAGCCGCATTGCTCAACGCGACCCAGACCCCCTGGCTGATGCTTCTGTACATCAACATCATCCAGATCTTTCTAGGAATCTTCCTGGACATGGCTGCGCACATCTTGATCACCACACCACTGTTCCTGCCGTTGGCTATCCAGATGGGGGTCGGGCCGGTGCAGTTCGGCATGATGCTGCTATTGAACTGTGCGCTGGGCCTGGTTCATCCCCCGGTGGGCACGGTGCAATTTGTCGGTTGCGCGATCGGGAACATTTCCATCGGGCAGGCCACCCGAACCGCTTGGCCGTATTACCTGGCCATCTGGGTTGCCATCAATCTGGTCACGTACGTGCCGTCGTTCTCAACCTGGCTGCCGTCCTTGATAACCGGACACGCCGTCTTCTGATTGATGCATGGCTGCCGCCCCGATTCACTTCTATTTCGATTTCATCTCGCCTTACGGCTATTTCGCCTCTTTGCGAATCGAAGAGCTGGCCGCGCGGCATGGCCGCAAGGTGGAATGGCACTCGATGCTGCTGGGCGTCTCGGTGCTCAAGGTGATGGGGCTCAAGCCATTGCTCGACACACCGCTCAAGGGCGACTATGTGCGTCGCGATGTGCGCCGGTATATCCGCAGGGATGCCCTGCCAGTTGCGCGCAATGTCGACAGCCCGATGACAGATCCGCTGCCGGCAGCGCGTGCGTTTCACTGGGTCAAGCAGCAGCGCCCCGAGTTGGCTGCGGCGATGGCCCACGCCATCTATGCGGCAATCTGGGTGCAGGGTCACGACTTGCCGACTGCGGCGGCAGTGGCCAGTATCGACCTGCCGGCTGGCATTGACGCCGACTGGCTGAACGCTGGCATTGAAAGCGACGAGGCGCGAACCTTGTTGCGCACGGCCGTGGACGCTTCAATCAAGGCCGGGATCTTCGGCTCGCCCACGGTCGTGGTGGATGGCGAAGCGTTCTGGGGGACCGACCGCCTGCCCGACGTCGACGCGTGGCTGAGTACCGGCGGCTGGTGATTCAGCCGCTGAAACTGAATTCGGTGGTCACGGCAATCGCCGCCAGGCATTCACGCAGCCGGCGTTCGAGCATCGCGTCCGCGAGCCCCGCAATCGTGACTGTTGCCACGACCGCGCCACTGCGCTCCTGAGCCTGGACAGACAGGCTTGTCCCCCCAGCCACGGCAGCCAGCACTTCCTGCAGCTTGACTTCAATGGCTCGCAGCCGCAGGGCCGGTTTGAAAACCTTGCCGATTGCGGTGACCGGCATGGCTTCAAGGACCGTGACACGTTTGGGTGTGGCCGGCCGCTCGTAGACATTTGGCGCAACCGCGGCCAACAGGGCCTGCGGATCGCACTGCATGCCGGGCTTGAGCGTGACGAAGGCCACAGGCAGTTCGCCGGCATAGGCGTCGGGCTCGCCCACGACGGCACAAAGCGCGACTGCCGGATGGGCGATAAATGCCTCTTCGACCAGGCCAGGATCGATGTTGTGCGAGCCGCGAATGATCACATCCTTGGCGCGGCCCGTGACATGGATGTAGCCCGCGGCATCGATGTGGCCCAGATCGCCCGAGACCAGCCAGCCCTGCGCGAACATGCCTGCATTGCGTTTCGCGTCTGTGTAGCCCGGACTAACATGGGGGCCGCACAATACGATCACGCCCGTCTCCCCCGGCCCGCAGTGCTGCGCAAGTTGCGCTGCGCCACCGCGCCAGGGCACAACGCGTACTTCGGTGTAGGGTAGTCGTAGCCCTGCCGAGCCCGGCACTCTTGGCGCGGCCAGCGGCTCTATTGCCACCAGCCCTGCGCACTCGGTCATGCCCAGAATATTGCGCACCGGAATGCCCAGCTTGCGCTCGAACTGGGCAGCCAGTTCCGAGGGCAATGGCGAGCCGCCGGTATAGGCAACTTCAACGCAAGAGATGTCTGCATCGACTGTCAGGTTCACCAGTGACGCCATGATGGTTGGCACACAGGCCAGTGCCGTCACCCTCTCGCGTTCGCAAAATTTCCAGTAGTTTTTGGCGAAGCCCGCATGGCGCATCCCAGACAGTGTTGGCAACACCTGGGTACCGCCGATCGCCAGCAGGGCCAGGCCGTAGACGAAGGCGCCAGCCACGTGAAACAACGGAAACCCATTGATCTCTATCGTGGTCTCGTCGAAGTCGTAGTAGCAGTGCGCAAACCACCCCGTGTGGGCCTCGTTCCCATGCGTGTGCAGGGCCAGCTTGGGTGCCCCGGTTGTGCCGCCAGTGTGAAAGCACGCTGCGATGCGATCGGGCGAGAGCAGGGGATCGAATGCAAGCGTGTCCGACTGGGCGGCCAGCAATTCCTGAAATACCGGCACGTCCGCAGCAGCAACGCCACCGACCGAGATCTGCAACACCGGTACAGGGTGCAGTGCCCTTACCTTGTCGGCAGTGCCCCAGACGTCGAGCTCGCCATTCGGACCGAGCGAGAGCAGCAGCTTCGCGTTCGATGCCTTCAGCAACGAAGCAATATGGTCAGGTTGCAGCAGGAAGTTGATGGGGCAGGCGCGGCCAGCGATTTGCGCACCCCACAGGGCATATTGCGTCTCGGGAATGTTTGGCGCCATGATGGCGACGGCATCGTCCGGGCCGACTCCAAGTGAGCGGAACAGGTTGGCTGCGCGATGCACTTGCGCCAGCAGTTCCGCGTAGCTGATCCGGCGCGCGGCCGTCGCGAGCTCGCCATCGGGCAGGAACACGAAAGCATCGCGCTGCGGGAAGCGCTGCGTCGCCGCGGCGATCAGGCCGTAGGTTGTGCGCGCCGGCATCGCCTGCTCGTACGGCAAGCGCTCCAATGACTCAACATTCGCAAGGCTGCGCACCCGATTCATGCAGCAACGGCGTCGAGTCCGAGCAGCCTCATCGCGTTGCCCTTCAGGATCCCGGGCATCACTTCGGGCTTGAAGCCGGCCTCCTCGAAATCCTTCATCCACCGGTCCGGTGTGATCAGCGGATAGTCGCTGCCGAAAAGGATGCGGTCTTTCAGCAGCGTGTTGGCGTACTGCACCAGTTGCCTGGGGAAATACTTGGGGCTCCAGCCGGACAGGTCGATCCAGACGTTGGGCTTGTGCGTGGCCACCGACAGTGCTTCGTCCTGCCACGGAAAGCTGGGATGCGCCATCACGATCTGCATGTCGGGAAAGTCAATTGCCACGTCGTCCAGGTGCATCGGGTTGCTGTATTCCAGCCGCAGCCCGCCGCCGCAACGCATGCCCGAGCCGATACCGCTGTGGCCGGTGTGGAAGATGGCCGGCAGCTTGTGCGCATTGACCACCTCGTAGATCGGCCAGGCCATCTTGTCGTAGGGGTGGTAGCCCTGCACCGTGGGGTGGAACTTGAAGCCCTTGACGCCGTGCTCGGCGATCAGCCGCTCGGCCTCGCGCGCGCCCATCTTTCCCTTGTGTGGATCAATGCTGGCGAAGCACATCATCATGTCGCTGTTGTCCTTCGCAGCCTGCGCGATTTCCTCATTGGGGATTCGGCGCCGCCCCATCTGGGTTTCTGCGTCGACCGTGAACATCACCAGGCCGATCTTGCGTTCGCGGTAGTAGGCGATGGTCTCTGCGATGGTGGGCCGGCGGTTGGAGCGGAAGTACTTGTCCGCAGCGCGGTCGTACTCCTCGCCGTAGTTGTCGAAGGGGTTCCAGCAGCTGACTTCAGCATGGGTGTGGATGTCGATGGCAATGAGGTTCTGGTGGTCCATGGTTTCGGCTTTGGCTAAGGGTTTGCCCTAGGGCTGAGGGCTTGAAATGGTTATGATTTATAACAATAATCGGAGCCGCTGGCAAATCTATTCATGACTAAAAAAGACGTTCATCTCGATATCCGTGGCGCCGTCGCACGGGTCCGCCTGACCCGGCCGGCCAAGCGCAATGCGCTCAACGACGGCCTCATTCTGGCCCTGCGCAGCATTTTCGAGAACCTGCCCGACACAGTACGTGCGGCCGTGCTCGATGGCGAAGGCGATCACTTCTGCGCCGGTCTGGACCTGTCGGAGCTAAAGGAACGCACGGCCGGCGAGGGCCTGCACCATTCGCGAATGTGGCATGCGGCCCTGGAGTGCGTGCAGTACGGCCGCGTACCAGTGATCGCCGCACTGCACGGCGCCGTTGTGGGCGGTGGCCTGGAGCTGGCGGGTTCGTGCCATATCCGCGTGGCCGACGAGACCACTTTCTATGCCCTGCCCGAAGGCTCGCGTGGCATTTTTGTGGGCGGCGGCGGGGCCGTGCGCATTCCGCGCCTGATCGGCGTTGCGCGCATGACCGACATGATGCTTACCGGCCGTGTCTACAACGCCAAGGATGGCGGGCAGGCCGGCTTCGCCCAGTACCTGGTGCCGCCGGGCAAGGCCACCGAAAAGGCGCTGGAGCTGGCCGAACGGGTGGCCCAGAACGCGCCACTGACCAACTACGCGCTGATGCACGCCCTGCCCCGCATCGCCGACCAGCCAGCCGACCACGGCTTCCTGACCGAAGCGCTGATGGCCGCGATTGCCCAGAGCGCGCCCGAGGCCAAGGACCGGGTCCGCGCCTTCCTGGATGGCAAGGCCGGCACCAAGGTCAAGAAGGCCTGAAGACGTCCGCATGTCCGCCCCCAAATTTCGCCCCCTGCGTTTCGGTGTCACGCGTGTCGCATTGCGGGACGGCCCGCCCGGCGCGCATTACCTTCAGGCCGACCAGGCTTTGCAGGACTATCCAAGACGCTTGACCGACCGACTGGCGCACTGGGCAACGACCGCGCCCGAGCGCACCTTCATGGCCCGGCGCAAAAAACTCGCCGACGGCTACACGGGTGACTGGCAACACCTGACTTTCCGCCAGGCCTGGGGCAGTGCGCGCAGCATCGCCCAGGGCCTGATCGATCGCGGGCTGAGTGAGCAGCGCCCGGTCGTCATCCTGTCCGAGAACAGCCTGGAGCACGCGCTGTTAGCGCTGGGCTGCATGGTGGCCGGCGTGCCCTTTGTTCCGACTTCGCCGCCCTACTCGTTGATCAGCCAGGATTACGACAAGCTGCGCCATGTGCTCAAGACCGTGACGCCAGGGCTTGTCTTCGCCGCGGACGCCGCGCGCTACGGCAAGGCGATCGCCGCCACCGTGGGCGCCGACACAGAAGTCGTGCTGGCCGAAGGCATGCTCGAAGGACGCGCAACCACGGCCTTTGCCGAGCTTGCCGCCACGCGGGCAACCGACGCAGTGGACCGCGCCATGGAAACCACCGGCCCCGACACGATTGCGAAATTCCTGTTCACCAGTGGGTCGACCAAATTGCCCAAGGCGGTGATCAATACGCAGCGGATGATGTGCGCGAACCAGCAGCAGATGGCCCAGTCGATGCCGGTGCTGGCCGAGGCACCCCCGATCCTGGTGGACTGGCTGCCGTGGAACCACACGTTCGGCGGCAATCACAACTTCGGCATGGTCGTATTCCATGGCGGCACCCTGTACATCGACGATGGCAAGCCCACACCGGCCCTGATGGCGCAGACGCTGCGCAACCTGCGGGAAATCGCGCCGACCGTGTACTTCAACGTGCCGACCGGCTTCGAAGCGATTGCCCTGGCCATGACAACCGACGACGTGCTGCGTCGCAACCTGTTGTCGCGGGTGCAGATGTTCTTCTACGCCGGCGCTGCCCTGGCCCAGCCGGTGTGGGACAGCCTCTACGCATCGCAGGAGCGGGAGATCGGCGAGCGCATCGTGATGAGCACGGGGCTGGGCATGACCGAGTCCGGCCCGTTCGCCATCTTCGTCACCAACCCGAGCGTGCGGGCCGGCGACCTGGGGGTGCCCACGCCGGGCATGGAGCTCAAGCTGGTGGACATGCAAGGTAAAACCGAGGTGCGCTACAAGGGGCCCAACGTCACACCCGGCTACTGGCGCGCGCCGGCCGAGACCGCAGACGCCTTCGACGAAGAAGGGTTCTTTTGCACCGGCGATGCGGTCAAATGGATCGACGAGACCGACATCCACCTGGGCCTGAAGTTCGACGGGCGCATCGCGGAAGATTTCAAGCTCGCCACCGGCACCTTTGTCAGCGTAGGGCCCTTGCGCGGCAAGATCATCGCGGCGGGTGCGCCCTATATCCAGGACGCGGTGTTGACCGGCATCAATCTGAAGGAAGTGGGCGCCATGGTGTTCCCCACACCTGCAGTGCGCGCGCTGGCCGGCGCCGATGCCGCGACGCCGCTGGCCGACGTGCTCAACCACGCCGATGTGGTGGCCCATTTCCAGAAGGTCGTGGACGAACTGGCACGGTCTGCAACGGGCAGTGCCAACCGCATCGCACGCCTGTGCCTGCTGTCGGAACCGCCGACGATCGATCGCGGCGAGATCACCGACAAGGGCTCGATCAACCAGCGGGCGGTGCTTTCGCATCGTGCGGACACGGTGTCGGCGCTGCATGCCGATGGCCTCAGCCACATCATCAAGCCGTCGCCGCAACCTCATTGAATCGCAAGGAATCTTCATGAACGTACAAGGACACGCGGCCCTGGTCACCGGTGGCGCCTCCGGACTGGGCGAGGCAACCGCGCGCGCACTGGCCCGGCTGGGCGCCAAGGTCGCGGTGCTCGATGTCAACCTCGCGCTGGCTGAAACAGTGGCCGCCGAAATCGGTGGCGTGGCTTGCCAGTGCGATATCACCAACACCGAGAGCCTCACCGCTGCACTGGCCAAGGCAACGGCGGCACATGGAAGCGCCCGCATCCTGATGAATATCGCCGGTATCGGCTCGGCCAAACGCGTCGTGCAGAAGGATGGTTCGGCCGCGGCACTGGAAGATTTTGCACGGGTCGTGAATGTCAACCTGATCGGCAGCTACAACGCCAGCCGCCTGTTCGCCGCTGAGTGCGCCAGGCTTGCGCCGCTTGAAGATGGCGAGCGCGGCGTGATGATCTTCACCGCCTCCGTGGCCGCCTTCGACGGCCAGGTTGGCCAGCAAGCCTACAGTGCGTCCAAAGGGGGCCTGGTGGGGATGACGCTGCCCATGGCGCGCGACCTGGCGCAGCACGCAATTCGTGTCTGCACCATTGCACCCGGCCTGTTCGCGACACCTCTGATGCGCCAGCTGCCCGAACCCGTGCAGGCCTCGCTGGCCGCCTCCATTCCTTTCCCGCCGCGGCTGGGAAAACCCGATGAGTTCGCACAGCTGGCTTGCCATATCGTTGCCAATGGGCACCTCAATGGCGAAGTGATCCGGCTCGACGGCGCCTTGCGCATGGCGCCTCGCTAGTCCCAACCTTGCCAATTACCCCGATTCAACCACTCCCGGAGACATTAAAATGAAGTTGCACAAATCCCTGGTCGCCGTTGCCGTCCTCGCATTGGTCGCCGGTACGGCACTGGCCGACATCACGATCGGCGTGAGCCTCCCGCTGACCGGCCCGACCTCGGCGCTGGGCATCCCGATCAAGGATTCCATTGCCTTGTGGCCGACCAGCATCGCCGGCGAAAAGCTCAAGGTCATCATCCTGGACGACGCCACAGATCCCACCAATGCGGGCAAGAACGCCAGGCGCTTCGTTACCGAAGACAGAGTCGACATCCTGATGGGCAGCGCCGCCACGCCGACCGCCAACGCCGTCGCTGCCGTGGCCTCGGAGACCGGCACCATGCACATCACGTTCGCGCCGATCGACGTGTCGGTGACCAAGTCGCCCTGGTCCTACAACATGCCCCAGTCGACACTGGTCATGTCGCACGCCATCGTCGCGCACATGAAAAAGATGGGCGTCAAGACGGTGGGGTTCCTGGGCTACACCGATGCCTATGGCGAGCTGTTCCTGCGTGACATGAAGGCCAAGATGGCCGGTACCGACATGAAGTTCGTCGCCGAGGAGCGCTTCGCCCGGACCGACACCAGCGTCACCGGCCAGGCCCTGAAAGTGACGGCGGCCAATCCCGACGCCATCCTGATCGTCGCTTCGGGCAGCGGCGCAGCAATGCCGCACAAGGCGCTGATCGAGCGCGGCTACAAGGGCAAGATTTACCAGACGCACGGCGCGGCTTCGATGGCCTTGATCCGGGTCGGTGGCAAGGATGTGGAAGGTGCGTACGTGGTATCGGGGCCAGGCACCGTGGCAGAGCAACTTCCTGCCAACCATCCCAGCAAGAAGGTGGCAATGTCGCATGTGACGGCGTGGGAAAAGCTGTATGGCCCCGGCAGCCGCAACCCCTTCGCGGGGCACGCCTATGACGCCTCCATCATCCTGCAGACGATCATCCCGGTGGCACTCAAGACGGCAAGACCCGGCACCGCGGACTTCCGCGGCGCACTGAAATCGGCACTCGAGCACGCGGGCCCGATCCCGCTTTATCACGGTACTGTGAACTACACAGCCACCGACCATGCGGGCTACACCAATGAAACCGGCGTGATGCTCAAGATCGTCGACGGTACCTGGAAGCTCGAGCCCATCATCAAGTAACCGCGTCAACCCGTCGGCACCTGCCCGCACGCGCGCGGCGCGGGGCGGTGCCTGCCCGGACAGGAAGCACTCATGGACTTTTCAATCGCCGGCATCCTGCTGGTTGACGGCATCACCAATGGCGCGATCTACGCGCTACTGGGGCTGGCAACCGTGCTGGTGTTCGCTGTTACGCGGGTGATCTTCATCCCCCAGGGCGAGTTCGTCACCTATGGTGCGCTCACGCTGGCGATCCTGCAAACGGGCAAGATACCGGGAACGATTGGCCTGCTGCTGCTGCTGGCGGGCCTGGCCGCGCTGGCCGAAGG
>JANYAN010000547.1 GCA_025361305.1 Burkholderiales bacterium | reverse complement strand
CGTCGCCCGGGCCCCCTGGCGCATAGGGCATCACCATCGTGATCGGGCGCACCGGGTAGGCATCCTGCGCGGCGACGGGCAGCGGCGCAACGGCAACCGCGGCCATTGCAATGATCAAGGCCGCGGTGTGGCGAAAGAAGGCGTCGCTCATGGCAGATCAGGCCAGCAGACGCCGGCGGATTTCAAGCGGATCGAGCTCTTCCAGCGGCGCGGCACCGCCACCGGGGATGCCCACCTGGGTGGCGTTGAGCAACATGGACACCATCACATACGTGCCAGAAAGCACGGTGAGGTCGATCACCGTCTGCTCGCCCATCTGGGTGACGGCCTCTTGCCACAGGGCATCGGGCACCCGGTGATTCAGGGTCAGCTGGGTGCAAAACTCGTACACCAGCCGCTCGTCATCCTGCATCGCGGCAGGACGCTGGCACGCCCGCAGGTCTTGCATCACTGCATCGGACAATCCGGCCCGGCGGGCAATCGTTTCATGGGCCCACCATTCGTACTGGGCATTGGCAATGCGCGCCTGGATCAGGATGGCAAATTCGTTCAGGCGCTTGTTGACCGTGGTCTTGAAGCGCAGGTAATCGAGCAGATCGAAGCAGCGGCGCGCCATGTCGGGGCTGCGCAGCAACGCGTTGTAGGGCCCGCCCAGCGCCGCGCTGGACACCTTGAGAATGTCGTCGGCCAGGGGCCGCACCTGCGGCGCCAGGGATTCGTAGCTGAGCTGGGTGAGTCTTTCGGCCATCGGCAAATCTTAAGCCACTTGGCACAGGGAAGCCCCGATGTATTTGCCGGGTGGCATGCCTACGATCCGTCATGCCTGTCCGATCATTGCCCAGGAGGAAACCAAGATCCGATCAGCGGCGGTACGGATTGTTAGGCGCGCGGTCGAAGCGGTTGGGCACGCCGTCATGATCGGAATCGGCCCAGCCGTTGTGATCCCAACCGTGATGGCGGCGCCATTCTTCGCGACGAATCTCTTCGCGACGAAGCTGCTCACGGCGCCATTCGTCATGGCGCCATTCGCCACCACCATAAAAAACCGGTCGTGGCTGTACGTACACCTGCGGCTGCACATAGTAGGACTGCGGCTCGACGTACACCGGCTGCGGCTCGACGTACACCGGCGCCGGCTGAACGTAGCCGTAGCCGATAGGCGCGTTGAAGCCAATGGACAGCGAGACGTCGCTGCGGGCGTGGGCTGCCGATGCCATGCCGACCGCGCCAAGCGCGACAGCGGCTACTACGAGGGACTTGGCGGAGAAGAGGCGTTTCATTGAGAGCTCCTTGGGTTGATGGAACTCATGATGCGCGGGTGTCCGTGAATGAATCCTGAACGAAACGCAGATTTTTTTCAGGCGGCCGGCAGCACGATATCGATCTGCGCGCCACCCAGGGCGCTGCTGCGGGAAAGCTTCAATTCCCCTTCGTGGCTAGCCACAAGATCATTGACCACGGCCAGGCCGACGCCGTGGCCAGGCACCTTTTCGTCGGCTCGCACGTGCAGCTGCAGGATAGCCTCGGTGTCGGTGAACCCCGGGCCGTCATCCTCGATGCGGACGGACAACGCGTGCTTGTCGCGCCGCACCCGCACCGCGACGCGTTGCCTGGCCCACTTGGCTGAGTTGTCCAGCAGGTTGCCGAACATCTCGAAGGCATCGCCCTCATCGATGCGCCAGCTGACATCCTTCGGGCAATCGAGCGTGAAGGCAATCTGCTTGTCGGCGTACACCTTGCTCAATGAATCGCGGATACGGCCCAGCACCGGGGCCAGCGGCAGAAAAGGCGCAAAGCGCGCCCCCCCGCTGGCCGCCGCACGGGTAAGCTGGTGCTGCACGATATCGTCCATGCGGCTGACCTGCTGGGCCACCGCAGCGGGCAATTGCGCCGGCTCGGCCAGTGCCGTGCGCAGCACCGCCAGCGGCGTCTTGAGGCTGTGCGCGAGGAAGCTCAGCGCCTCCTTGTAGCGTGTCTGGCGCACACGCTCTTGCTTGATCAGGGTGTTGAGGTTGCCGGTAAGCGCTGCGATCTCCTGCGGGTAGTGCCCCTGCACCTCGGTCTGCTCGCCGTGCTCGATACGCGACACCTCGCGCGTGACGCGCCGCAACGGCGACAGGCCCCATTGCAGCAGCAAGGTCTGCGAAAGCAGCAGCAACACCCCGGCGCCACCCAGCCAGCCCCACAAGGTGCGGCTGAAAGCCGCCACCTCGCGGTCGTATTCCGCTTTGTCTTCCAGCACCGACAGCACCAGTGGAACCTGCACGCCAGGGCCCGCCCATTTGACGCCATACGCCGCGGAGAGGAATGTCCCAGCCCCGCCCTGCCCGCCCACCGTGTCGAACTGCCACTGCCCCACGCCCACATTGCGCTCAAACGGCGGGCTGATTCCCACGGACGAGCCCGAGCGCCATTCCTCGTTGCGGCTGACGTTGAGGATGCTGGCGTACAGGCCCGAGCCGGGCAGGTCCAGACGCGGCTCGGCCAGGCTGGGGGGCATGACCAGCGCACCGCCCGCATCGAGCTCGGCACCGGCCAGCAACAGGTACACCGTGCCTTGCAGGCGCGCGTAATGGGCAGCGCGCACGCTGTCGGCGTGGGCGCGCCGCAGGGCCACGCCGGCACCCGCCATGAAAGCCACCAGCACGACAAAGGCGCCCAGCACCAGCCGCGTGCGGATGGAAAGGTTGGCCTTCATTCCAAAGTGAAGCGGTAGCCGCGTCCGCGCAGCGTCTCGATCGGGGCCAGCGTGCCATCCGGGTCGAGCTTGCGGCGCAGGCGCCCGATCAACACTTCGAGCACATTGCTGTCGCGGTCTTCGTCGTGCGGGTACAGGTAGTCGGACAGCTCCTGCTTGCTGACCACCCGCGCGCGCTCACGCACCAGCAATTCGAGCATGCGGTATTCGAAGGTGGTCAGCTCCAGGGTCACGCCATTGAGCTTGGCCACCTGACCCGAGAAATCGACGCTTACCGGCCCGAACGTCAACACATCCGAGGCAGCCTTGAGCGATCTGCGCAGCAGCGCTTTGACACGCGCCGCCAGCTCGGGATATTCGAACGGTTTGACCAGGTAATCGTCGGCGCCCGCTTCCAGGCCTACCACCTTGTCTTGCCAGCTGCCGCGGGCGGTGAGGATCAGGATGGGCATGGTGCGCCCGTCGGCCCGCAGGCGCTGGACGACCGTCAGGCCGTTGAGCTTGGGCAGGCCCAGGTCGACGATGGCCAGGTCTGCCGGGTACTCGCGCGCCTGGAACAGTCCGTCTTCGCCATCCCTGGCCTGGTCGACGCGGTAGCCATCGGCCTCAAGCTGGCGCGCCAGCCCCAGCCGGAGCGCCGCGTCATCCTCGATCAGCAGCAGCCGCATCTAGAACATGCCTAGAGCATGCGCCCGCTGGCGGCGTCGATTAAAACTACCCGCACTTCACCCTGCGCGGTAACGATCTTGACGCGCCAGGCCGCCCGCCCGCCAGCGTCCGCCCGGTCCACGGAGAGCACCCGCCCGCCGAGCACGCGCTGCGCGGCGGCCGCCGCATCGTCGCGGCTGACGTCGGCCCATGCCACGCCGGCGGCCAGCACCAGCGCGACGCACAGGGATCGGGCAAGAGCTTTCATCGACTGATCGTACTACCGCACGACCGGTTCCACCGACACCCGCACCTGCAGGCTGCGGCCCGGGTCTTGCGGCATCAGGGTGCTGAACTGCTGGCCGCGATAGTCATACGTGACGCGGTAGCCAGTAAGGCGCGGCTGCACGTCGTTGACCACGTGGCAGCTGGTCACCTCGCGCTGCGCCACCTCGTATTGCTCCTGGCGGTTGCCATTGGCGATACGGTCGCCCGTGAAGGCGCCCACGACCGCCCCCAGGGCCGTAGCGGCCTCGCGGCCATGGCCCTGCCCGATCTGGTTACCCACGATCGCGCCGGCCACGCCGCCGACCACAGCGCCGCCATAGTTGGGCGCCTCGCCCACCGGCCGCTGCTCATTGACCCATTGCTTGGTGCATTCGTTGCGCGGCACGTTGATGTTTTCGTACTGCGGCTGAACATCGCGCACGCGGGCGTTGTCGACGAAGGTTTGCGCCTGGACGGCGAAGGCGCCAGTGGCGAGAAGACAGACAAGTGCGAAGCGTTTCATGGGGAACCCCCTTTGGTTGGTGTGGGGGCATCTTGCGCGGGGCTGGCTGAACGGCGGCTGAACCGGATTTACATCTTCCTAGAAACCGCCCCCACCCCTTACAAACCTCTGCATCCGTCTCCCAAACCCCACCTCTGCCGTGTACAGGTTTCCATCCCCATCGATCGCCAGGTTGTGGATCCACTTGAACTCGCCGGCCATGCGCCCGGTGCGGCCGAATTGCCCTAGCTGCTGGCCGTCAGAGCGTCGCAGGATGTAGATGCGGCCATTGGCGCCGTCGGCCACGTACAGATACTTCTGCGCCGGGTCGTGCGACAGCACCATGTCCCACACCGATCCGTTGGCCAGTGTCTGCACCTCGACGCGAAACTCTTGCTTGAACTCGCCCGCACGCGTAAAGACCTGGATGCGGTTGTTGGTGCGGTCGCACACATACAGCAGTTCGTCGTTGGCCATGCGCACACAGTGCACAGGGTTACCGAACTGGCGCGCCGGCGGTTGCGCCGGGTCATAGGCAGGGAGCTTGTCGTCGCTGGGCCGCGCGCCATAGGCGCCCCAGTGACGCTTGTACGCGCCGGTGGCCGCGTCGAAAACGACCACGCGCCTGTTGCCATAGCCGTCGGCCACGAACAGCTCCCCGCGCGAGACGATCATGTTGGCCGGCTGACCCAGTTGCCGGGTGCTGTTGCTGCCTTCGGTCGGGCCGGCCTTGCCGATCTGCATGAGGAATTTGCCGTCCTGCGTGAACTTGAGGATCTGGTTGTCCCCCACGGCGTTGCCGCCCACCCAGACGTTGCCCTCGCCGTCGATGTAGATGCCGTGCTCCACCTTCGGCCAGTCGAAGCCGGTGCCCGTCGGGCCCCACCCGCGCAGGAACTTGCCTTGCGCATCGAATTCCGCCACCGGCGGCATCGCGACGCAGCAGCGGTGCGTTACCGGCTTGCTGGCCTTGGCATCCCATTCGTCTGGCAGCAGCGTCGCCGGTCGGTGCACCGCCCAGACGTGGCCGTTGCGCGGATCGACGGCGATGCCAGCCACCTGGCCAAAGATCATCTGCACGCCGTCTTTCTCACCCAGGGGTTGGGGCCATGCAGCATCCACGCGGAACTCTGGCACGGCGCCGCCCGCGGGAGCGCCCATCTGTGCGCAAGACGACAGGGTGAGCGCTGCAAACAGCGCGGGGAGCATGCGCGCGAGCGCAGCGTAAACGGTGTTCATGGTCTGTCTCCTCGTCGTAATCGCAGTGGCGTGGATCAGTTTAATGCGGTTCAGCGCCACAGGCTAGCTGCGGTGCGGCATGGAGAACTGGCAAACTCCCATCCTGCCCCGAACCGAGATGCAATCGCCAAGTCAACCTCACCCCGACCGTAGCCCGTGGCTGATGTTGCTGGTGTTGATCGGCGGCTTCGCGCTGAGCCAGGCCTTTCGCACCGCGGCGTCG
>JANYAN010000545.1 GCA_025361305.1 Burkholderiales bacterium | reverse complement strand
GCACCGCATGGGCAACACAGCCCGGCTCCATGCGTGAACGCCTGACATGCGCCTGGCTCAGTGCGATCGCTTCGGCAAGACATTCAGCCCTGGCTTCGATGCTACCGATAACGAGGACCATTCAGGAACTCCTTTGGGACGGGTCAATTGCCATTTTCAACGTACTCAACATCGGCAATCCAGTTTCTCTTGCGCCGGGAGAGGCGATCACTTTCGCTTTCCGCGTCGAACGTGGCCGCTGAACGCCGAAGGAGCGAAGGATCCAGGTCCTCGAACGCATTGACGCTGACGACCGCGTAGAGCCGGTCCTCAATATTGCTGGTGACCAACGGTACAGTGCCACACCTGGAGCAGATGTGGAACTGCGCGGTTCCGGTCCCGAACGCGTATCGCGAAACAAGTGACGGGTCGCGCACGACGACCTTGAGCGTGCCCGTCGGGCAAGATGTCCACACGCCACCGTGCTTGGTGCAAAACGAACAAGTGCAGGCGCGCGCTGGAATCTCGGACGGTTCGGGCGTCCAGGCGAGCTGGAACGAGATGTTGCCGCAGTGGCACCTGCCGTTAATGAGCATGAATGCCCCCCAGTTTCAGCCCAGGCAGCGACATGGCATCTCACCTGATCGACGGCAGTTGGCGCCCATGGCTCACACGGGTTCGTACTTGAAGCGCCGGATGGTTTCCATGTTGACCCCCTCGATGCGGATCAACCGTGTCGGTCCCGCACGGCTGGGCGAATGCAGGTCGCCCTCGTTATAGAGGTGGGCCATGCCAGGCGTCAATTTGTAGGTCTTTCCGCGACGCGCCTTGCCGGGCATCCCCTCGCTGGCAGGCGCGACCAGTTCCCAGTCGGTCATGTCGGTTTCGCCGCGCGCCTGCCCGTAGATCGCCCACGAAGGGCCATGGTCGTGCGGTGCACTGTCCTTGGGTCCATGATACACATGGGCAAGTATGCAGAACCCCAGTTGCGGATCCTCGTAGATGATTTGTCGCTCCGCCCCGGCACCCGTGAGGTGCCTGGCGATGAAGCCCTCGTTCTTGAGTAGTTCCTCAAGAAGATTGCACACTTTGCGCCGGCCCGCCAGACCGGGTTCGGACTTCAGGATGTCGTGACAGTCGGTGGCGAATCGCTCGAGCCCGTCACCGGCGCCCAACCCCGAAGCCAGCTCGCGTGTCAGCAGCGACGCCGAAACTTCACGGCATCCCCGGGTGTTCTGCCCGGCCCACATCGACGAGAAATCACCAACGCCCACACTCTCGGCCTTGGCACGCAGCGGCAGAATGGCTGCGGCCGCCATCGGAAATCCCGGTGCGGCGGCGTGGATGGGCCCCAATTCCCGCATGATGCGGTTGACGATCGCTCGTGCCGGACGCCCCGTGAAGACGTTGGTCAGGGCAGTCAGACCCGATGACGGGCCTTTCAGTGCCGCCCGGTGCACGGCGCTGGTATTGGCTTCGGGGCACAACAGGTAGGCCGTGCCGACCTGCGCGCCAGAAGCCCCCAATGCCATGGCGGCGGCGACACCCTCCGCATTTGCGATGCCGCCGGCAGCAATGACGGGCACCCGCACGGCCGCCGCGATCTGCGGCACCAGGGCAAACGTGCCGAGCTGCGTGGACAGGTCTTCCGACAGGAAGATGCCGCGATGGCCGCCCGCCTCATAGCCCTGGGCGATGATGGCGTCGACTCCGTGAGCCTCCAGCCAGAGCGCTTCTTCGACGGTGGTGGCCGACGACAGAATCTTCGCACCCCAGGCGCGTACCCGAGCAAGCAGGTCCGCAGACGGCAGGCCAAAGTGAAAACTCACCACAGGGGGCGAAAACTCGGCCAGCACATCTGCCGCCTCGGCGCTGAATGGGGCTCGCGCCGGTCCTGCAGCAGTCGTGCCGGCGTCGATGCCATATTCGCGATAGTATGGGGCCAGGGTGGCCCTCCACGCCATGTCGCGCGCGGCATCCGGATCTGGCTGGGCGTGACAGAAGAAATTGACGTTGAACGGTTTTACCGTCCGTGCGCGAATGGCGGCGAGTTCCTTGCGCATGGCATCGGGCCCCAGCATGGCACAGGGCAGTGAACCAAGGCCACCTGCGTTGGACACGGCAATGGCAAGATCGCTACCTTGAACGCCGGCCATGGGGGCCTGAATGAGCGGCAGCTCAATGCCAAGCAGGTCTTGCAGGGTCTTCACGGCTCACCCTCCTAATCGTTGATGAGGCGTGACGCCAGGAAATGCGCTTCGCTCATGGTTTGTAGATACGCTGGGTAGAGGCTGGGTGGCTGGCAAGCTTGTCTGGCGGGCGCCTGGGACGCGCGACGAGCTCGCCGCCGCAATTGGGACATGTTCCCGCAAGGGCCGTGGCTGCGCAATCCGCGCAGAACGTGCACTCGAACGAGCAGATCCGCGCATCGGTGGAGTCCGGTGGCAGGTCCCGGTTGCAGCGTTCGCAGTTCGGTCTGAGCTG
>JANYAN010000542.1 GCA_025361305.1 Burkholderiales bacterium | reverse complement strand
CTTCCCAAGTACGCGCGGCGCCGTTCCACAAGCCCTCGGCGGGGCCATACTGCACCGTGACGAGCAGCGGCGGTGCGCCCACGAACGCGCCAATCCGCCCGATGGTGGCTGTTCCATCAGCCACGACGTCCGGCACTACGGTCAACTCGACAAGCTGGCCAGCCCGGCGCACCTGCCACAGGCTGCTGCGCGCAGTGCCATCCTGGACTTGTGCCCGGATCAGTTCGCGCAATTGCTGTCCATCGACCGCCCCAGTCGGGCCCACGGCCAGCACCAGGTCGCCCTTGCGCAGGCCTGCCCGGTCGGCGGCGGCACCGGCAACGACGTCGCCGATCACGGGAGGAGTCCACGGCCCAAGAATGCCCACCTTGCGCATCAGGTGGGCATCCGCATCGCGGGAATCCAGCTGGCTCAACGGCAGCACCACATCATCCCTGGCCTGCGCACGGCTTGGCGCCAGCTGCAGCCGCACATCGCGGCCATCCAGCGCGCCGCGCGTCAGGAGCCAGCGCAACTCCTCAAATGACCGCATCGGCATGGGCGTGTCGCCGTCGAACCCGGCAGCGTCTACCCGCTCGGCGCCCACCAACCCGGCCCGGGCAGCGACCGATCCGGCGATCGGACTGGCAAGGATCGCCTCGGGCTCGTCCACTCCGTACCAGTTGACAAACGCGTACAGCACGATCGCCAGCAGCAGGTTGGCCACAGGGCCCGCCGCAACGATGGCCGCCCGCGAACGCAAGGGCTGGGTATTGAACGCAAGATGGCGCTCCTCGGATGCAACCGGCCCCTCTCTTTCATCGAGCATCTTGACGTAGCCGCCGATCGGAAATGCGCCGATAACGAATTCAGTCGCCTGCCCCGGTTTCTGGTTTTTCGGCTGCCAGCGGTACACGGCCTTGCCAAAGCCCACCGAAAACCGCAGCACGCGCACGCCACAGGCGACCGCAACGCGGTAGTGGCCGTATTCGTGGACTGCGATCAACAGGCCGAGGGCAACGAGAAAAGCAACGATGGTCAGCATGGGAAAGCTTCGTTACGGTGACAAGCGGGCCAGCGACTGACGGGCAGCGACGCGCGACTGCGCATCGATTTCCAGCAGATCGTCCAGCGATCCGGGCTTGGAGGGCAGTATCGCCTCCAAAGTTGCAAGATTGACAGAATGGATCTGGTCGAACCGGATTCGTCCCTCCAGAAAGGCTGCCACTGCCACTTCGTTGGCCGCGTTCAGCACGGCGGTGGTGCCCGGCGCGGCGCGCAGGCATTGCCAGGCCAGCTGCAGGCCCGGAAAGCGCTCCCGGTGGCCACGACTGTCCATTGATTCGAAGCTCAGGTCGCCCAGACGGGAAAAGTCCAGTGCCTGGGCACCCGACGTAACCCGATCGGGCCAGCCCAGGCCGTACGCAATGGGGACACGCATGTCCGGTGTCCCCAATTGGGCCACGACGGACGTATCACGGTACTGAACCATCGAGTGGATCACGCTTTGCGGGTGGATCACGACCTCCAGGCACTCGGGCGCCAGACCGAACAGGTACCTTGCCTCGATCACCTCGAGCGCCTTGTTCATCATCGTGGCCGAGTCCACCGATATCTTGCGCCCCATCACCCAGTTCGGGTGGGCGCAGGCCTCGTCGGGCGTGACGTTGCGCAACGTTACCGGTTCGCGTGTGCGAAAGGGCCCGCCCGACGCCGTGAGGATGATCTTCTCGACCCGCTCAGCCCAGCTTGCGGGGTCTTCGGGCAGCGACTGGAAGACGGCCGAATGCTCACTGTCGATCGGCAGCAGGGTCGCCCCGCCCTCCTTCACCGCCGTCATGAACAATTCGCCACCCACGACCAGCGCTTCCTTGTTGGCCAGCAGCAACCGTTTGCCGGCGCGGGCGGCCGCCAGGCAGGAGGCCAGCCCGGCCGCGCCCACGATAGCGGCCATCACCGTATCGACTTCCTCGTGCGCGGCGACCCGGGCAAGCGCGGCGTCGCCGGCAAGGACCCGGGTTGGAATGCCACCGGCCTCGAGTTGCCGCGCGAGTTCCTCGCCGTGGCTCTGGCTTGCCATGACGGCGAAGCGGGGCCGGAACTGTGCGCACTGGGCAAACAGCGGCGCAACACGCGTTGCGCCACTCAACGCGAACACTTCGAAACGTGCCGGGTGGCGGGCAATGACGTCCAGCGTATTGGCACCGACCGAGCCGGTGGATCCGAGCACGGCGACACGCTGCTTCATGGCGGGCTCAGCGACGCCAGCATCATGGCCAGCGGCAAAGTGGGCAGCAGTGCGTCAACCCGGTCCAGCACACCGCCGTGGCCCGGAAGTAGGTGACTCGAATCCTTGACCCCGGCGCTGCGCTTGATCAGCGACTCGATCAGGTCCCCGACCACGCTCATGGCCGCCAGGAACAGCACGCCGATGAGTGCCAGCCACCATCCGTGCCTCGCCAGCCGGGTGTAGAGGCTGGGCACATCGGCTTGCAGCCGAAAATCTGCCACTGCCCACGCGAGGGCCAGCAGGCAGACCCCGGCCATGCCGCCCCAGACACCTTCCCAACTCTTGCCCGGACTGATCGCCGGGGCCAGGCGGGTCTTTGTGAATCTCAGGCCGAACGCACGTCCGGCAAAGTAGGCAGCGATATCGGCAGCCCATACAAGTACCAGGACGGACAGCAGGAAGTTGATGCCAATGGCACGCGCCTGGGCCACGGCAAGCCACGCCAGCCACAGCGCAAGAAGGCCGCCGAGCAGCCGTACTGGCCTGGGTATTGCCGGCCAGCCCGCAACACCCAGGCGCAGCAGCCAGCCGCCGGCCAGCACCCATGCCGGGCCGGCCATCAGCCAGAGCAGCGGCGATGGTGTCTGGACCATGCCCAGTTGCCACGACACTGCGCACAGCACCAGGCACACGAGCGTGACGCCAAGCGCGGCACCATTGCCCAGACCGTTGAGCCGACCCCATTCCCAGGCCGCGGCGCCGATCAGGACCAGAACCAGTCCGGTAAACGGGACGGACCAGGGATAGAACAGGGCCGGCAGCAGGATCGCCAGCAGGACCAGGGCCGTGATGACGCGCTGCAGGAGCATGTCGGTCAGGCGACCTTCTTGCCGGCAGACAGTGCGACCTGGGCCGATGTCTTGCCGAAGCGCCGCTCGCGCTGTCCATAGTCCTTGATCGCCTCATCCAGCGCCGCTGCGTCGAATTCAGGCCAGAGCTTGTCGCTGAAATGCAGTTCCGCATACGCGGCCTGCCAGAGCAGAAAATTGCTCAGTCGCTTTTCGCCGCCAGTGCGGATCAGCAAATCGGGGTCGGGCACATGGGCCAGCGCCAGTGCACGGTCGATGGTCTGTTCGGTGATCGGCTCGCCTGCGCGAGCCAGCCGCGCGGCTGCCTGTGCCATATCCCAGCGGCCACCGTAGTTAAAGCACACGTTGAAGATCAGGCGCGAGTTGCCAGCTGTCGCGGCTTCTGCGTGCGCCAGGCCCACGCGCATCTTCCCGGACAGCGCGCTTCGATCGCCTACGAAGTGGATGCGCACGCCCTCGGCCATGAGCTGCGGCACCTCCCGGCCCAACGCCATCGCCAGCAGTTCCATCAGGCCCGAGATCTCCTCGGCCGGGCGGTTCCAGTTCTCCGAGGAAAAGGCAAATACCGTAAGCACCCGCACACCGATCTCACCGCAACGCCGCACGCACGCGCGCAGGGTATCCAGGCCGCTCTTGTGCCCCGCCACGCGTGGCAGGAACCTGCGTGTGGCCCAGCGGCCGTTGCCATCCATGACGATGGCGATGTGGTGGGGAATTTCGTTCATCGTGTTCAGACCGCCATGATCTCCTGTTCCTTGGCGGCAACCATCTGGTCGATCGCAATGACGTGCCGGTCGGTTGTTTTCTGGATATCGGCTTCCGAGCGCTTTTGCTCGTCCTCGGAAGCCAGCTTGTCCTTGACCAGCTTCTTCACGCCTTCATTGGCGTCGCGGCGCAGATTGCGCACGGCGATCTTGGCGCTCTCGCCTTCATGGCGCACCAGCTTGGTCATTTCCTTGCGGCGCTCTTCGCTCATGGGCGGCATCGGAACGCGGATCAGGTCGCCCATCGATGCCGGGTTCAGGCCCAGATCGCTCTCGCGGATCGCCTTCTCGATTTTTGCGCCCATCCCCTTTTCCCAGGGCTGGATGCTGATGGTGCGCGAATCGAGCAGGGTCACGTTGGCAACCTGGCTCAGCGGCACGGTCGAACCGTAGTAGTCCACATGGATTGTGTCCAGCAAGGCGGGATTGGCCCGGCCGGTGCGGATCTTGGTCAGGTTGCTCTTGAAGGCAGCGATGGATTGGTCCATCTTGGTCTCGGTGGTCTGCTTGATCTCGGCAAGTGTAGTCATGTCTTTTCTCCTCGCGCGCGGCGCCGGTGCCGCCTTAAGCGTAAACGAGCGTGCCTTCGTCCTCACCCATCACGACCCGCTTGAGCGCGCCATGCTTGAAGATGGAGAACACCTTGATTGGCAGCTTCTGGTCCCGACACAACGCAAACGCCGTTGCATCCATGATGCCCAGATTTTGCGCCATGGCCTCGTCGAACGTGATTTTGGTGTAGCGGGTGGCGGTGGGATCTTTCTTGGGGTCGGCGCTGTAGACGCCGTCGACCTTGGTCGCCTTGAGGACCAGCTCGGCACCGATCTCGGCGCCGCGCAGTGCTGCCGCGGTATCGGTCGTGAAGAAGGGGTTTCCGGTGCCCGCCGCGAAGATCACCACCTTGCCCTCTCCCAGGTATTGCAGAGCCTTGGGCCGCACGTAGGGTTCGACGACCTGTTCGATGGCAATGGCCGACATCACGCGGGCAATCAGGCCCTGCTTGTTCATCGCGTCGGCCAGCGCCAGCGCGTTCATCACCGTGGCCAGCATCCCCATGTAGTCGGCTGTGGCCCGGTCCATTCCGACCGAGCCCCCGGCAACCCCGCGGAAGATATTGCCCCCGCCGATGACCACTGCCACTTCGACGCCCATGTTCACGACCTCGGCCACTTCGCCGACCATGCGCACGATCGTCGCCCGGTTGATGCCGAACTGGTCATCCCCCATCAGGGCTTCACCCGACAGCTTCAACAAGATGCGCTTGTGGGCTGCTCGGGCGACGGACATGAAGAGGCTCCTTGAAAATCGGGTTGAGTGTACTGGCCTTCTGCCTCTACAGGGTGCGGCGGCCGGCTCCGCCAGGAGCGCTGCCGCTGCCTTCAGGCGCCCTGCTTGGCGGCAGCGACCTGCGCCGCCACTTCGGCAGCGAAGTCGTCGACCTTCTTTTCGATGCCCTCGCCGACCACGAAGAGCGCGAAGCCCTTCACGGTGGTGCCGGCGGCCTTGAGCATTTGTTCGACGGTCTGCTTGTCGTTCTTCACGAAAGGCTGGTTGAACAGTGAGACTTCTTTCAGGTACTTTTGGACGCCACCCTCAATGCGCTTGGCCACGATTTCGGGCGACTGCACCGGCTTGCCGGCCGCTTCGGCCGTCTTGCGGTCCTCGTCGGCCTTGCCGGCGGCCACTGCGCGCTCCTTGTCGATCATTTCGACCGGAACATCGGCGCTGGTCAGGGCGACAGGCTTCATGGCCGCCACATGCATTGCGACATCCTTGGCAGCCACATCGTCGCCCGCGAATTCGACCACAACGCCGATGCGCGTGCCATGGAGATAGGAGGCCAGCTTGTTGTCGCCGGCAAAACGCCTGAACCGGCGAAAGGTCATGTTCTCGCCGATCTTGCCGATCAGGCCCTTGCGCACGTCTTCCAGCGTGGGGCCGAAGCCGTCCTGGGTGTACGGCAGGGCGGCCAGGGCCGCCACGTCGGCGGGATTGCCGGTGGCGACCAGATGCGCCGCTGCACGGGCCATGCCCAGGAAGCTTTCGTTCTTTGTAACGAAATCGGTTTCGCAGTTGGTCTCGAGCAGCGCGCCGGTCGTCCCTTCGATGAAGGCCGTCACGACGCCTTCGGCGGTGATGCGCGCTGCGGCCCTTCCAGCCTTGTTGCCAAGCTTGACTCGCAGCAGTTCCTCGGCCTTGTCCAGGTTGCCTTCGGCCTCCGTCAGGGCCCTCTTGCATTCCATCATCGGCGCGTCGGTCTTGGCGCGCAGTTCGGCGACCATGCTTGCGGTGATTGCAGCCATTTCTTTACCTCGTACGTTGCATTTCAATTCAGTTGAAAAAAAGGGGCCTCGAAAGCCCCTTCCTTCGACTTGTTCAGGCAATCAGGGGGTGGGAGCCTCATTGACCTCGACAAATTCGTCCCTGCCCTCAGCCACGGCCTTGACCACGTCGTTGACGGCGTTGGCCCGGCCTTCCAGGATCGCGTCGGCAATGCCGCGGGCATACAGCACCACGGCCTTGGACGAGTCGTCGTTGCCCGGAATCACGTAGTCGATGCCTTCTGGCGAGTGGTTGGAATCAACCACGCCGACCAGCGGAATGCCCAGCTTCTTGGCCTCGGCGATGGCGATCTTGTGGAAACCCACGTCGATCACGAAGATCGCGTCGGGCAGTGCAGCCATGTCCTGGATGCCGCCGATGTCTTTTTCCAGCTTTTCGATCTCGCGCTGGAACATCAGCTGTTCCTTCTTGGACAGCGTCTCGAGCCCGGCTTCCTGCTGGGCCTTCATGTCCTTCAGGCGCTTGATCGAGGTCTTGACGGTCTTGAAATTGGTCAACATGCCACCCAGCCAGCGCTGGTCGACATAGGGCACGCCCGCCCGCTTGGCTTCGGTGGCGACGGTTTCGCGGGCCTGGCGCTTGGTGCCGACCATCAGGATGGTGCCCCGGTTGGCCGCCAGCTGCTTCACGAACTTGGTCGCTTCCTGGAACATCGGAAGCGATTTTTCCAGGTTGATGATGTGGATCTTGTTGCGATGGCCGAAGATGTACGGGGCCATCTTGGGGTGCCAGAAGCGCGTCTGGTGACCGAAATGGACACCGGCTTCCAGCATTTGGCGCATGGTTGCGGACATAGGTATTTCCCGAAGGTTAGGTCTAAAATCCAGCCCGAAATCGCATCCCCCCGGAAAGGGGACGCAACACCTTGTATGGACCGGTTTGCGTTTTCGTCCTGACGAGTAGCACTCATGCATGCATACATGCGGCGTACCCAGCAAAACCCAAAGAGTATAGCACAGGACCCCCATGCGAACTGACCTCCACGCCACCCGCGAGCGCCTGCTGTCGGGCCAGGACAGCGCCAGCGCGCAGATGGCGCACTCGATCGAGGTGGCCGAAAGCCCCGCGTGCCAGCACGCATTCCTGGCGACGTCTTTCGATGCGGCACGTGCCCAGGCGGCCGATCAGGCCAGCCTGCAGCGGCCGCTGGCCGGCCTGGCAGTTTCGGTCAAGGACCTGTTCGACGTGGCCGGACAGGTCACAGCGGCCGGCTCAACGGTGTTGGCCGACGCATCCGCCGCCGCCGTAGATGCCCCATCGGTTGCGCGGCTGCGAGCCGCTGGCGGCGCCCTGCTGGGCCGCACCAACATGAGCGAGTTCGCGTTCTCGGGCATCGGCGTCAATCCCCACCACGGCACGCCGGCCAATCCTTGCGACCCGGCCGTGCAGCGCATTCCGGGCGGCTCGTCGTCGGGCGCCGCGGTCTCGGTGGCCAGCGGCGCCGCGTTCGTGGGATTGGGCTCGGACACGGGCGGCTCGATTCGCATCCCGGCGGCATTGACGGGCATCGTCGGGTTCAAGAGCACGGCGCGGCTGGTGCCTCTGGAGGGCGCACTGCCGCTGTCGAGCACGCTGGACACCGTTTGCGCCATGACCCGTTCCGTTCGCGACGCGATCCTGACGCACGAAATTCTGGCAGCGCGCCGTGTCACGCGCAGCCCCGTTCCGCTGGCCTCCTACCGCATGGCCATCGCCACGACACAGATGCTCGACGGACTGGACGCCACCGTGGCCGTGGCCTTCGCCAGAGCCGTCGCCAGGCTGCGCCAGGCTGGTGCGCAGGTCGAGGAAATCCCGCTGGCGCAGATCCGCGATCTGGGCACGATCCAGGCCACGGGGGGCTTCTCGGCGGCCGAGAGCTACGCGTGGCACCGGCCGCTGCTCGAGCGCGCCGCGGCGCTCTACGATCCGCGGGTGCGGGCCCGGATCCTGCGTGGCGCGACCATGAAAGCCTACGAATACATCGACCTGATCAACACGCGGCGCGCCTGGATTGCCGGGGTCGACGCCGCGCTGCGGGGCTTCGACGCCGTGCTGTCGCCGACGGTTGCGCTGGTAGCGCCGCCGATCGCTGGTGTCGCCCCGGGTGCCGAGCGCGACGACGAATTTTTCCGCGTCAATGCCCTGTTGCTGCGCAACACCAGCGTGGTGAACATGCTGGACGGATGCGCGATTTCGATACCTTGCCATGAGAACGACGAATTGCCCGTGGGCCTGATGATCTGGCACGGGCCCCTGCATGACGATACGATCCTGAATATTGCGCTGCAATCCGAAGCGGCGCTGGGCTGCAAGAATTCAGGGACCGCATGAGAATTGCCATCGTGGGCGCCGGCATCATTGGCGTCACCACAGCGTACGAGCTGGCCACCGACGGTCACCAAATCACCGTCTTCGAGCGCCGCGGCGCCGCAGCCGAGGAAACCAGTTTCGCCAATGCCGGCGTTATAGCGCCTGGCGCTGTCACGCCCTGGGCCGCGCCGGGCATGCCGGCCAAGGTTGCCCGATATCTGCTCAGCCGGCACGCGCCGGTCAGGCTCGCGCTGCCCCTGTCCGGCGCCGACCTGGCGTGGATGTGGAAGTGGTGGCGTGCCTGTCGCCTGGACACCTACCTGGCCAACCGGGCGCGGTTGCAGCGGCTGGCCTTCTACAGCCGGGAGCGCCTGCACCAGATCACCGCGCAGTTGCAGCTCGAATACGATCGCAGTTCGGGCTACATGGTGCTGTTGCGTTCTGAGAAGGACAGCAAGCTGGCGCGGCCGGGGCTCCAGGTGCTGCGCGATGCGGGCGTGAATTTTCGCGAGATCGACGAAGGGCAGGCGCGCCAGATCGAACCGGCCATCAACCCGGACACACGCTTTCTGGGCGCGGTGCACCTGCCGCAGGACGAAGTGGGCAATTGCCGCCAGTTCGCCTTGCTCCTGAAGAACGAAGCCCAGGCCCTTGGCGTGAACTTCGAGTTCAGCGCCCAGGTTGCGCCCCTTGACCCGGCACGTCCGGCCACGCTCAGTGTGAGCCCCCAGGGCACGGGCCTGCCAGCGGAACATCACTTCGATGCCGTGGTCGTCTGCGGCGGCGTCGATTCGGCCACTTTGCTTCGGCCGCTCGGCCTTCGCATTCCTCTGGCTGCCGTGCACGGCTACTCGATCAGTGCGCCGCTGCGCGAGCCGCTGAACGCACCTCGCAGCGCGTTGATGGACGAGCGCTACAAGGTCGCGATTTCGCGGCTCGGCAACCGCGTCCGGGTGGCCGGCAGCGCGGAAATCGGCGGCTCCATGTCGCATAAGCGTCCGGCGGCAATCCAGACCCTCTACAAAGTCTTGCACGACTGGTTTCCGGGCGCCGCGCAGCTGGCCAATACCGGGGCCAGCGTCCAGGAGTGGAAAGGAGCTCGCCCGATGCTGCCGGACGGCCCGCCCCTGCTGGGCGCCACGGGTGTACCTGGTGTCTGGATCAACCTGGGCCATGGCTCGAGCGGCTGGGCCCTGGGTTGCGGCAGCGCGCGCGCCGTGGCCGACCTGATGGCCGGCCGGTCACCGCAGGTCGATATCGAAGGGCTGGGCGTCGAGCGGCTCGCGACCATCTAGCTTCGGATGCCAGAATCGGGGCATGGAACGGATCACCCCCGACCGCGCCTGGCCATTGTTCGATGTGGCCGGTACACGCCTGATCGAGCAGGCCGCGGCAGCCGTGCTTGCCCCGCACACCCTGATGCGTCGTGCCGGCCTCGCAGCGGCCCGCCTCGCACTTGCCTTGGCACCCCACGCGCGCACTATCTGGGTCGCCTGCGGCCCTGGAAACAACGGAGGCGACGGCCTTGAAACTGCGGTGCGCCTGCAGCAGTGGGGCAAGGAGCCGGTTGTGACATGGCTAGGCGACGAAGGCAGTGCGCCGCCCGATGCGCTGTGCTCGCTGCAACGAGCCCGTGATGCCGGTGTCATGTTCAGCCATCAGCCGCCCGCGCAGTGGGACCTTTGCATCGATGCACTGCTGGGCATTGGCGCCTCGCGTGCGCCGGCTGACCGGATGGCTGATTGGATCGGCCTGATGAACGGCAACGCCAGAGCGACGCTCGCGATCGACATTCCTTCTGGCCTGAACGCCGATACGGGCTGTGCAATTGCGGTGCGCGCGGCCTGCACGCTGAGTCTTCTCACACTCAAGCCCGGCCTCTTCACGGCGCAAGGCAGGGATGCCTGCGGCCAGACCTGGTTCGACCCACTGGAAGTGCCGGCCAATGCCCAAACACCCGTCGCCTGGCTGGGCGGCCCCCCGCCGCTGGCCGGACGCGCGCACGCCTCGCACAAGGGCAGCTACGGCGACGTGGCGGTTGTCGGCGGAGCACCGGGCATGACCGGCGCAGCCCTTCTCGCAGCCACGGCGGCCCTGCACCATGGCGCCGGACGCGTCTTTGTGAGCCTGCTGGACGGCTCGGCGCTGGGCGTCGATACCTTGCAGCCCGAGTTGATGATGCGGCCATGGGACACGCTCGACCTGACCGCAGTGAGTGTGGCGTGCGGGTGCGGCGGCGGCGATGCCGTACGCGCGGTGCTGCCCAGAATCTTGTCTACCGCCGGCTGCCTCGTGCTGGATGCGGACGCGCTCAATGCGATCGCCGTCGATGCGCAGCTGCAGGCATTGCTGCAGGCGCGATCGCGCCGTACCGGGCGCGCCACGGTGCTGACGCCGCACCCGCTGGAGGCGGCGCGGCTTCTCGGCGTCCACATCGCACAGATCCAGGAAGACCGGCTGTCTGCCGTGCACGAACTTGCGCTGCGGTTTGGCTGCGCTGTGGTACTCAAGGGTTCTGGCAGCATCGTCGGCGCACCCGGGGCGGCGCCGGTGATCAATCCGACCGGCAATGCGCGGCTGGCCACTGCCGGCACGGGTGACGTCCTGGCCGGCATGGTGGCGGCACGACTTGCGGCCGGCTATGCCGAACTGGCGGCAGCGTGCGCAGCAACCTTCGAGCACGGGCTGGCGGCCGACCTCTGGCCGCCGGAAACAGCCCTGACGGCCTCGCGTCTGGCAAGCCGGAGTTGAAGCGCTTCAGCCGCGCCCGGCAAAGGGCATCTTGGTCGCCATGACGGTGTGGAACATGACATTGGCTTCCAGCGGCAGGTTGGCCATATAGAGTACCGAGCGGCCCACGATGTCGACGTCCATCAGCGGTTCAATGGCGATTTCGCCGTTGGCCTGAGGGACGCCCTTGGCCATGCGGGCAGCCAGGTCGGTTGCAGCGTTGCCAACGTCAATCTGCCCTACAGCGATGTCGTACTTGCGCCCGTCCAGGGAAGCCGTCTTGGTCATCCCCGAGACCGCATGTTTGGTTGCGGTGTAGGCGATCGAGTTCGGCCGCGGTGCGTAGGCCGAGATCGAGCCGTTGTTGATGATGCGCCCACCCATGGGCCGCTGCGCCTTCATGACGCGAAAGGCCTGCTGTATGCCGTAGAACATGCCGTTGAGATTGGTGTCGACGACCCGCTTCCACTGTTCCAGGGGCAGGTCTTCCAGCGGCGCGGCGGCAGCACCAACCCCCGCGTTGTTGAACAGCAGATCGACGCGGCCCCAGGCCTTCACTGTCGCGGCGAACAGCGCCTCGACCGATGCCGGATCAGTCACGTCGGTGGGCACAGCCAGCACGCGTTCCGCCGCGTTGGCCAGCGCCAGGACCTGCTGCAGCGGTTCTGCCCGGCGCCCTGCAATGGCAACCCGCCATCCGTCGCCCAGCAATGCCAGCGCGGCTGCCTTGCCGATACCTGTGCCGCCGCCGGTAACGATGGCGACGCGCTCACCTTTGTTGATCGTTGTCATGCCAATTCCTCTCGGGTTAACGCCGGCCTTTGCGGCCCTTGCTCTTGCCTGCAACCTTCTTGACGGCTGCCCTCAGCGCGTGAATCGGTGACTTGGGCGCTTCCTGCACCTTGCGCGCGGCCCTCTTGGCCGACGCCTTGACCGGGACACCGGTGGCCCCCGCCCGCCCGGGAGCGCCGGACACGCCCTTGTCCTTGAGCGCCCGGGCGATCATTTCCTGGTCCGCGTGCACCAGGCGGAAATCGATCTTGCGGCCGTCCAGGTCGACCCGGCTGACCTGCACGCGCACCCGCGTCCCTATGGCATAGCGGATACCCGTGCGTTCGCCGCGCAGTTCCTGGCGCGCCTCGTCGAACTTGAAGTATTCGCCGCCCAGCTCGGTGATGTGGACCAGCCCCTCGACGTACATTTGGTCAAGCGTGACAAAGATGCCGAAAGTGGTCGCCGCAGTCACCACGCCGCCGTATTCCTCGCCCAGGTGCTCGCGCATGTACTTGCACTTGAGCCAGGCCTCGACGTCGCGGCTGGCCTCGTCGGCGCGTCTTTCATTGGCACTGCAGTGCAGCCCTGCCGCTTCCCAGGCCTGGACTTCACGGCTGGGTGGCGGCGGCGCCTTCTTCAACTTGTTGCCAGGTGCCTTCACCCGCGATGCCAGCCGGCGCGCCAGCTTTTCATGCGCCTCTCCCGGTGTCGGCAGGACGGGCAACTCATAGCGCCCGTTGACCAGGATCGCCTTGATCACGCGATGCACCAGCAAGTCGGGGTAGCGCCGGATCGGGCTGGTGAAATGTGTGTAGGCGTCGTACGCCAGGCCGAAGTGGCCGCTGTTGACCGGCGTGTAGATGGCCTGCTGCATGGATCGCAGCAGCATGCTGTGGATCTGCTGGGCATCGGGCCGCTCTTTGGTGGCCTCGGCGATGCGCTGGAATTCTGCCGGCTGCGGGGCTTCGCTGATGGTCTGGCTTACGCCGATGGCCTTGAGGTAGTTGCGCAGGAGGTCCTTCTTCTCCGGCGTCGGCCCCTCGTGCACGCGATACAGGCCCGGGTGCTTGCTTTGCTGGATGAAATCGGCGGCGCAGACGTTGGCCGCCAGCATTGATTCCTCGATCAGGCGGTGGGCATCGGTGCGCACGCGCGGCACGATGCGATCGATCCGTCCGTTGTCGTCGCAGATGATCTGCGTTTCGGTTGTCTCGAAGTCCACGGCGCCGCGGTGGTTACGCGCCTTGAGCAATGCGCGGTACACATCGTGCAGGTTCAGCAGGTCTGCGACGCGGTCCTTGTTGCGCAGGGCTTCGGGCCCGCGCGTGTTGGCCAGAATTGCCGCGACCTCGGTGTATGTGAAGCGGGCATGGCTCCACATCACGGCGGGATAGAACTGGTAGGCGAAGATCTCGCCGGTAGCCGTCACCAGCATGTCGGCCACCATGCAAAGGCGGTCCAGTTCAGGATTCAGCGAACACAGGCCGTTGGAAAGCTTCTCGGGCAACATCGGGATCACCCGCCGCGGAAAGTAGACGCTGGTGGCCCGGTCGTATGCATCGACATCGATGGCGCTGCCCGTTTCCACATACTGGCCCACGTCAGCGATCGCCACCAGCAGGCGCCATCCCTTGCCACGGCCCACCTTGGCGGGCTCGCAATAAACCGCATCGTCGAAGTCTCGCGCGTCCTCGCCGTCGATGGTGACCAGCGGCACGTCGGTCAATTGAACGCGGTGCTTGCGATCCTGTGGCCGCACCTTGTCCGGCAGGGAACGAGCCAGCGCCACGCACGCTTCCGAGAACTCATGCGGAACGCCGTATTTGCGCACCGCGATCTCGATCTCCATGCCTGCGTCGTCGATTTCGCCCAGGACTTCCTTGACTCGTCCCACCGGCTGGCCATACAGGCTGGGCGGCTCGGTGAGTTCGACCACGACCACCTGGCCAGCCTTGGCCAGACCGGTGGCACCCTTGGGGATCAGTACGTCCTGCCCATAGCGCTTGTCTTCGGGCGCCACAAGCCAGACGCCGCTCTCATGCAGCAGCCGCCCGATGATCGGCTGCGGCGGGCGCTCGACGATCTCGACCACGCGGCCTTCAGGCCGCCCCTTGCGGTCATGCCGAACGATGCGCGCCTTGACGCGGTCCTTGTGAAGCACCGCACGCATTTCGTTGGGCGGCAGGTAGATGTCCGGTTCGCCGTCGTCGCGTGCCACGTAGCCGTGGCCATCTCGATGCCCCTGAATCACGCCTTCAATTTCATCCAGCAGTGCGCTGGCGATGTGTCCGATATTTTTGATATAGAATCCTTTTTTTCCCTGAAATGCCCAGGTGGCGGAATTGGTAGACGCACTAGTTTCAGGTACTAGCGAGTAACATCGTGGGGGTTCGAGTCCCTTCCTGGGCACCAATCATAAGGCCGGCTATGCCGGCTTTGTTGTGTGTGCAAATGCACTTTGAGAGCCGCCCGTCCAGGCGGCTTTTTCTTTTGTCGGCCCGCTGTGTCAAACCGGCAATCCGACAAGATCATGTCCTTGCGTGCCGACAATTCTGGCCTGAGTGAACTCACCGACCTTGAGTTGCTTGCTGAGTTTTTCCGGCGGCAGCAGCCTCACCGTGCCGTCGATTTCCGGGGCGTCCGCATACGAGCGGCCAACGCCTCCCTTGCGACCCAGCGCTGGCGCTGAATCGACCAGGACCTGCATACTTGCACCAACGCGGGCGCGCAGTTTGTCGGCCGAAACCTCCTCGGCGACGGCCATGAAACGTGCGCGGCGCTCCTCGCGCAGCGCTTGCGGCAGCATGCCATCGATGTCGTTGGCAGCGGCCCCTTCGACCGGGCTGTAGGCGAAACAACCAGCGCGGTCTATGCGCGCCTCGCGCATGAAGTCCAGCAGGTGCGAGAACTCCTCTTCGGTCTCACCGGGGAAGCCAGCGATGAAGGTGCTGCGGATCACGATCTGGGGACAGGTCTCGCGCCAGCGGGCGATGCGCTCGAGGTTCTTCTCGCCACTGGCCGGCCTCTTCATCCGTCGCAGCACATCCGGGTGGCTGTGCTGAAAAGGCACGTCAAGGTAAGGCAGCACCTTGCCGGTGGCCATCAGCCCAATCACCTCGTCCACAGATGGGTAGGGGTAGACGTAATGCAAGCGCACCCAGGCGCCATAGGGCTCGGCCATGTCACCCAGGGCTTGCACCAACTCGAGCATGCGCGTCCTGATCGGCTTGCCGTCATAGAAGCCGGTTCGGTACTTCAGGTCCACGCCATAGGCCGAGGTGTCCTGGCTGATCACCAGCAACTCCTTCACCCCGCCCTCGAACAGCGCCCGTGCCTCCTTGAGCACGTCACCGATCGGCCGGCTGACCAGATCGCCGCGCATCGAGGGAATGATGCAGAAGGTGCAGCGGTGGTTGCATCCTTCGCTGATCTTCAGGTAGGCGTAGTGCCTGGGCGTGAGCTTGATGCCCGCGGCAGGCACCAGATCGACGAAAGGATCGTGCGGCCGGGGCAGGTTGGCATGCACCGCGTCCATGACTTCACGCGTGGCATGTGGCCCCGTGACCGCCAGCACCGACGGGTGCATCTGCCGCACCAGATTGCCCCCGCCTTCACCGGCGCGGGCGCCCAGGCACCCGGTCACGATCACCTTGCCGTTTTCGGCCAGCGCCTCGCCGATCGTGTCCAAGCTTTCCCGGACAGCGTCGTCGATAAACCCGCAGGTGTTGACGATGACCAGGTCCGCCCCCTGAAAAGTGCGGGACGTCTGGTAGCCCTCTGCGCTCAGTTGGGTGAGGATCAGCTCGGAATCGGTCAGCGCCTTGGGACAACCCAGGCTGACAAATCCAACGGTAGGGGGCGACGCTTGCGCCGGGAGAACTTCAGTCATCCCGGCATTTTCGCCGTTATGCGATCCACTTACCGTTTAAGGCCAAATGCGCCAAGCATCTGCTCGGTCTGCTTCTGCACCTGCTCCTGCATCTTCTCGAGCACGGTCTTGGACTGTTCGACGTAGTTGCCCATCATCCCCTGCACCAGAGGGTTCTGCATACTCATGAACTGGGCCCACATTTCGGGGGTGACGCTCTTGGATTGCTCGGCCAGCTTGGTCTGGATGTCAGTGAACGCCTGGACATTCTTCTCGAGGTACGAGCCCATGAACCCCTGGGCCGCGTGGCCGTAGAAGCGAATCAGGTTACCCAGGGCGGCCTCGCTGAACATGGGTGCGCCGCCGGCCTCTTCTTCCAGGATGATCTGCAGCAGGATGCTGCGAGTCAGGTCGTCGTTGGTCTTGGCGTCGCGCACCACGAAGGATTCGCTGTCCATCACCAGCTGCTTGACCTCGGCCAGGGTGATGTAGGTGGACGTGTCGGTGTCGTAGAGCCGGCGGTTGGGGTACTTCTTGATGACGCGCTGCGCCGGCTTGGCTGCAGAGACTTTCTTGTTTTGCACTGAAACGGCTCCTGGCACAGGACGTTGGGCCCGGCGTGGTGTATTGCGCTGCAGCACATTCTAGGGAGCAGCTTCCCGTGCAATCCCCAAGGTTTACCCTGACGAGAGCGGCGTCCTGGCCAGCGCTGGACGCGAGAAGACGGAATATTGGTAGGCGCGATTGGACTCGAACCAACGACCCCCACCATGTCAAGGTGGTGCTCTAACCAGCTGAGCTACGCGCCTGAGTTCGTTCGAAGGTCGCGATTGTAGCAGGCCCGGACGTCGCGCATCAGCGCCGCTTGGCCCAACGCACCCCCTGCACGTTCGCCACCAGTGCCAGCACTTTGCCCAGCCGGGCGGAGTCACCGATCTCCACGGTGAAAGTCATCCAGGCCGTTCCCTTGATCGACTGCGTCTGAACGCCCACCACGTTCATTTTTTCCTTGGCGAACACCTCGGAGATGTCGCGCAGCAGCCCCTGTCGGTCGGCCGCCTCCACGGCCACATCCACCGGGTAGACACCCGCCCCATCGGCCTTGGGCTTGCCCCACTCGACGTCGATGACCCGCTCGGCGCTGCGCGCGGCCAGTTCGCGGAAGTTGCTGCAATCGGCACGGTGGATGCTCACGCCCTTGCCGCGCGTGACGAAGCCCCCGATCGCGTCGGGCGGTGCCGGTTTGCAGCACTTGGCCAGCTGCGTCATCAGCGAGTCGATGCCCACCACCAGCACGCCGCCCGAGGGCGTCTTTTCGGTGTTGCGCGCCTTCTTGAGCAGCACGAAGTCATCGGGTGCCAGCGGCGCCTCGCGCGGACGCAGCAGCGTCTCGATGTTGCGCAGCGAAAACTCGTCCTTGCCAACGACATCGAACAGGCCTTCGGCCGATTTGAAGCCCAGCTGCGCGGCCAGGTCTTCGAGCTTGAAAGCGGTCTTGCCCTCGCGCTGCAGCAGCTTTTCCACCGCCTCGCGGCCACGGGCCACCGTCTCGTGCTTTATCTGCTCGTTGAACCAGGCCCTCACCTTGGCCTTGGCCCGGTGGCTGGCCAGGAAACCCAGATCGGCATTGAGCCAGTCGCGCGAAGGCCCGCCCTCCTTGGCCACGGTCACTTCAACCGTCTGGCCGTTTTGCAGGGGGGTGTTCAACGGCACCATGACCCCATCGACACGCGCGCCGCGGCACCGATGGCCCAGGCTGGTGTGGACCGTGTAGGCAAAATCCACTGGCGTTGCGCCCTGCGGCAATTCGACCACCGCGGCGTCGGGCGTGAGCACATAGATGCGGTCTTCAAACAGGCCCTGGGCCGTGCCGGCCAGGTCGCGCTCCCAGGCCAGCAGCTGGCGCAGCACGGCGATCTTGGTGTCATAGCCCGTGCTGGCCGACACACCGGCATAGCCCTTGCTGCCCGCCTCCTTGTAGGCCCAGTGCGCGGCAACGCCGTGCTCGGCGTGGTCGTGCATGGCCTGGGTCCGGATCTGGATCTCGATCGGGCGGCCAGCGGCGTCGCGCACGATCGTGTGCAGCGACTGATAGCCATTGGCCTTGGGCCGGGCGATGTAATCGTCGAACTCCTCGACCACGGGACGAAACTGCTGATGTACCCAGCTGAGCGCCGCATAGCAGTCCTTGACTTCAGGCACGATCACCCGCAGTGCACGCACGTCGAACACATGCTCGAAATCCAGCGACTTGCCCCGCATCTTGCGCACGATGCTGTAGATGTGCTTTGGTCGGCCGTGCACGGCGGCCGCGATGCCCTGGCCCCTGAGCTCGGATTCGAGCCGCGAGCGCAACTGCTCGACGTAGTCCTCGCGTTCGACCCGCTTCTGGTCCAGCAGCCTGGCGACCTTCCGGTAGGTATCTGGCTCCAGGAAGCGGAACGCAAGATCCTCCATCTCCCACTTGACCTGCCAGATGCCCAGCCGGCTGGCCAGCGGCGCGAACACCTGCAGCGCCTCGCGGGCAACGCTGGGCGGTGCCACTGTCTTGCACGCAGCGTGGAAGCGCAGCGTCTGCAGGCGCGAGGCCAGGCGCAGCATCACCACCCGCAGATCGCGCGAGAACGCCAGCAGCATCTTGCGCACGTTCTCGGTCTGCACCTTGGGGTCGTCCACCAGCTGCGCCGAATCCTCGGCGGCACGCGCCTGCTGCTGCACGCGCACCAGCTTGGTCGTCTCAAGGGCAAGCGCCGCGTAGTTGTCCCCGAAGGCCTTGGCAATGACTTCCTGGGGCTTGTTCAGATGCGTGCTGGCGTAGACCAGGTAGCTGGCCGCCTGCATGGCCTGCGAGCCCCCCATCGACTTGAGGATGGCCGCGACCGCATCGGCATGGGCCAGCGTATTCTCTCCCGTGTCCAGCATCTCGGCCGCGATGAAGGGCTCGGCGAAGGCCCGCGCCCGAGCCAGCGCGTTCTCCTGAACAGGCATCGCCTGTTCCGTGGCGGCAATCAGTTCGGGAAATTGCGCGGAGTCAGGTTGCTCCGCCGTCAGGCTTTTCATGGGATTGGGGCTTGAGCAGGAACGAAGTCACGACTTCGACCTGGTTTTTCGCTACGAAGGTGGGCGCATGGCCCACCCCTTCGAATTCCACCAGGCGGGCCCTCGGGCCCCGCTGGGTCATGGCCTGGGCGGCCTCGCGCGACAGCAGGTCCGACTGCGCGCCGCGCGTCAACAGGGTTTCGGCGCGGACGTTGTCATAAAGCTGCCAGAGCGCCGCTTCGCCCTGCGCTGCCGATTCCTCGGTCACCGCTCGCAGGGGGACGGCAATCGCCGGATCGTAGTGCAGCGTAAAGCCGCCCTCGGGCAGGGGCTTGACCATGGCCTGAGACAGCGTCAGCCACTGTTCGGGCGTGTGTGGGCCAAAGCTGGTGGAGATCGCCCACATGGCGTCGGCTGCCTGTTGGACCGACCCGAAGCGGCCGGTATTGCCAAGGTAGGCACCGATGCGCACCAGGGCTTGCCACTGGATCACGGGGCCGACGTCATTGATCACAAGGCGATGCACCGGCGCGGGTAACGGCAAACCGGGTGTCCCGCAAACGGCGACGCCGATCAAGCCGCCCATGCTGGTACCTACCCAGTCGAGCGTGGCGATGCGGGCTTGCTGGTTCACCTGCCCGAGCATGGCCAGCATGTCCGCGGCGTACTGCGAAAACTGGTATCCCGTCGGGTCCTTGAGCCAGTCGCTGCGGCCGCGCCCGACGACATCGGGGCAGAGCACCCGAAGCGGATGAGGTGTATCGGCCAGCAGCGCCCGGGCCAGCACATCGAAGTCACGGCCCTGGCGCGACAGCCCGTGCACGCAGACGATCACATGCGCGGCGGCAGCGTCGCCCCACTGCCAGTACGCCATGCGATGCCCGCCGGAGGGGTCGGTACAGGGTACGTAGTTCAGCGTAGGTTCTGTCATGGCGATGAAAAAACCGCATACTCTGCGGCTGAAATTTATTTCGCTGACCCCATCGTAAATCAATCCGGAGATCATCATGCTGAAAGGCAAGACTGCCCTTGTCACGGGCTCGACCAGCGGCATCGGGCTGGGTATCGCAAAAGCGCTGGCCGGCCAGGGCGCCAGTATTGTCCTCAATGGTTTCGGCGACGTCGAAGGGCCAAAGGCGGAGGTGGCTGCCCTGGGGGTCCAGGTCGCCTATCACGGTGCTGACATGAGCAAGCCGGCCGAAATAGAAGACATGATGAAATTCGCAGCCGCGCAATTCGGGCGGGTCGATATCCTGGTCAACAACGCTGGCATCCAGCACGTGGCCAATGTCGAGGACTTCCCGGTCGACAAGTGGGACGCGATCATTGCCATCAACCTGTCCAGCGCGTTCCATGCGAGCCGGCTGGCTCTGCCTGCAATGAAGACCGCCAACTGGGGCCGGATCATCAACCTGGCGTCGGTCCACGGCCTGGTTGCATCGGCGCAGAAGTCCGCTTACGTTGCTGCAAAGCACGGCCTGATAGGCCTGACCAAGGTTACAGCCTTGGAGAGCGCCACCACGGGCGTGACCTGCAACGCCATTTGTCCGGGCTGGGTGCTGACACCGCTGGTTCAAAAACAGGTTGACGACAAGGCCGCCGCCAACGGCTGGACCAATGAGGAATCCATCCGGCACCTGCTGAGCGAAAAGGAACCGTCGCTGCAGTTCACCACCCCGCAAGAGCTGGGTGAACTGGCCATCTTCTTCTGTTCCCCCGCCGCCAACAATGTGCGGGGCGTGGCCTGGAACATGGATGGCGGCTGGGCCGCCCAGTAGGCGCTACTTCAGCTGCACCGACCCCGACACATTGACGGTGACGGTGCTCTTGCCGGCTTCCACAGGCACCGGCATGTCGGCCGCCGAGGCGGTCCTGGCCTCCATGGACAACATGCGCGGGCGGGGGAACCCCTGGTCGTTTGCGTTGACGGCCACCTCACGCAGCGTGTAGCCGGCAAAGCCGAATCCCCTGGCCAGGTCCGATGCCTTGGACTTGAAATTTTCAATTGCCATCGACTGGGCGTCACCCTCGACCTTCGCGCGCTGCTCACGGCTGAGGCCGAACCCCACGCCGCCCATTGTCATGGTGGAAATCTTCGCGGCCGTTGCCGTAATGCGGGCGAAATCGCGACCTTCTAGCACCAGTTCGGCCGTTCCATGCCAGCCGGCGATCTTGCCCTCGCGGGTGTAGCGCGGATACAGGCCGAAGTTGCCGGTTCGCACGTCAAGCTGGCCCGGCTGCGCAGCCTTGCGCGCCTCGCCAAGCGCGGCGTCGAGGGCAACCTTCAGTTGCGTCTGGACGCCGACTGCGTCCGGCCCTTCACGTATTGCCGTCAGGTTCAGGGTCAGCAGGTCTTGCTGCACTTCCACCGATGCACTGGCCGACAGCTGAAGCACGTTCTGCGGCGGGGCATAGCCCGCGTTCTGGGCCAGCGCGGCCGACGCCGCCAGCGACCAAAGCAGACCGGCCGCCATCAATTGGGAATATTTCAAAGCAGTCCTCATGCGATGTTTTCGGTAGCCGCCCCTGTTCGAAGCGAGCCGCGCTGCCTGTTGCTGTCTATCTATTGTGTCAGGCCCGGCGCCGAGCCATCACTTGGTGCGAGATTGACTTTGCTGCTGGATCTGCCGGCGCAATTCGGCCCGCTCCGGGGCTGTCAGGTGGCGCGTGCTGATTGGCGCGGCCAAGTGGCTTCGCTGCAGGGCAGACCGCAAATCGTCCGCCCGTGGCGCAGGAACGGAAAGAGGAACCGAAGCCGTACTGGCGATCAGGACGGCGGCTACGGCGGCAATCGGCTTCATCGTCAGAATTGAACGCCACCGTGAAGGAAATGTCCTACATAGCCGGGGTGAAGGCTTGCGCCGCAGGGCAACATTTGTAACAGTTGGTCAGGCATCAGGGGAAACCCCGCACGGCCAGCGTCAAGCCCCTCAAAATCGGCTCTGTTACAAATACATCTGGAGCAACATGACTCAAGCTGCAGCCCGCACCGACAAGATCCTCGTTGTCGACGACGATGCCCGTATTCGCGACCTGCTACGCCGCTACCTGACCCAGGAAGGCTTCGAGGTCATCCTGGCCGAAGATGGCAAGGCGCTGAATCGCCTGATGCTGCGCGAGACGGCAGACCTGATCGTGCTGGACCTGATGATGCCCGGCGAGGATGGGCTGTCGATTTGCCGCCGCCTGCGGGCCGCCAATGACCGCACGCCGATCATCATGCTCACGGCCAAGGGTGAAGATGTGGACCGTATCGTCGGACTGGAAGTCGGTGCCGACGACTACCTTGGCAAGCCCTTCAATCCGCGCGAGTTGCTGGCCCGGGTCCATGCCGTGCTGCGGCGCCGTCCTGCCCACGAAGCGCCCGGCGCGCCGTCCAGCGACAACGAAGTGGTCTCGTTCGGCCCGTTTGCCTTTGATCTAGGTGCCCGAACCCTGCGAAAGAACGGCGAGGAACTGCCCTTGACCACGGGCGAATTCGCCATGCTCAAGGCCCTGGTGCGGCACCCGCGCCAGCCCCTGTCGCGCGAAAAGCTGGCCCAGCTGGCCCGTGGGCGCGAATTCGAGCCGTTCGACCGCAGCCTGGACGTGCAGGTCTCGCGCCTGCGCAAACTGGTCGAGACCGACCCGGCTGCACCGCGCTATATCCAGACCGTCTGGGGAGTGGGCTACGTGTTCGTGCCCGATGGCGCGGGTTGATCCCCGGTTGATTCCAGTCATCGCCCAGACAACAATACAGGGCCTTGACAACGATCCAGGAGGGACTCGGCGTGCTTCGCGGCGTCACGACCAGCATTGACGTAACCGGTCCGGCGGCACTGGAAACTGCTCCGGCGCCGCTGGACATGCGCCCGCGGGTCGGGCTTTCGCTGTTCTGGCGAACCTTCTTCCTGTTGTCGCTGCTGCTGATCGGCTCGATCGTGGCGTGGCTGCAAACGTTCCGTGCGCTCGAGTTCGAGCCGCGGGCCGTGCAGACTGCCCAGCAGATCGCCTCCCTGGTCAATCTCAGCCGCGCCGCCCTGGTCCATTCTGATTCGATTGCTCGCGTGTCGCTGATCAA
>JANYAN010000519.1 GCA_025361305.1 Burkholderiales bacterium | reverse complement strand
CTTTGCGCACGGCTCGTTTTTCATGCTGGGGGTCTACATCGCCTACAGCGCGGTCGAGCGGCTGGGGCCGCTGGTGGGCTTCTGGCCGGCGCTGGTGCTGGCGGTGCTGGCGGTGGGCGGGATCGGTGCGGTGGTCGAGGTACTGCTGCTGCGCCGCATCTACCGCGCGCCCGAGCTGCTGCAACTTCTCGCGACGTTCGCGCTGGTGCTGGTGATCAAGGATACGGCGCTCTGGTTCTGGGGCTCGGAAGAGTTGCTCGGCCCGCGCGCGCCGGGGCTCGGCGGCTCGGTGATGATCCTGGGCCGCCAGTTCCCGTCGTATGACCTGTTCCTGATCGCCGTCGGCCCGATGGTGCTGGCTGCGTTGTGGCTGCTGCTGACACGCACCCGCTGGGGGACACTGGTGCGCGCCGCCACGCAGGACCGTGAGATGGTCAGCGCGCTCGGCGTGAACCAGGTGTGGCTGTTCACCAGCGTGTTCGCCCTCGGCGCGATGCTGGCCGGGCTGGGTGGCGCGCTGCAGCTGCCGCGCGAGCCCGCGAACCTGGAAATGGACTTGCTCACCATCGGCTCGGCGTTCGTCGTGGTGGTGGTCGGCGGGATGGGGTCGATTCCCGGCGCCTATGTTTCCGCGCTGCTCATCGCCGAATTGAAGGCCATCTGCATCTGGATCGGGCTGGTGGAAGTGTTCGGCATGAGCATCTCGTTTTCCAAGCTTACTCTGGTCGTCGAGTTCCTGGTGATGGCCGTCGTGCTGGTGGTGCGGCCCTGGGGCCTGATGGGCCGGCCGCAGGCGGTGAGCCGCTACGCGGGCGCGGCCGAATCGCCGCTGCGCCGCGCGGACAGGCCGCTCCAGGTCTCGGCGGCGCTGCTGGCCGTGGTGCTCGTCGCGTTGCCGATCGTGACGGCCGGATCGCCTTACGTGACGGTGCTCGCGATCGACCTGATGATCGCGGCGTTGTTCGCTGCCAGCCTGCACTTCATCATGGGTCCGGCGGGCATGCACTCGTTCGGCCACGCGGCGTACTTCGGCCTGGGCGCCTATGGTGCGGCGCTCCTGGTGCGCAGCGTCGGCCTGCCGATGGAAGGGGCCCTGGTCGTCGCGCCGATCGTCGCCGCGCTCGGCGCACTGGTGTTCGGCTGGTTCTGCGTCCGGCTCTCCGGTGTCTACCTGGCCATGCTCACCCTGGCCTTCGCGCAGATCACCTGGGCCATCGTCTACCAGTGGGATGAGTTCACCGGTGGCAGCAACGGCCTGACCGGCGTGTGGCCCTCGTCATGGCTGGCCGACAAGCGCAGCTACTACTACCTCACGCTGCTGCTGGTGACGGGCAGCGTGCTCTGGCTGCGCCGCTCGCTGTTCTCGCCCTTCGGCTACGCGATTCGTGCCAGCCGCGATTCAGCCTTGCGCGCCGACGCAATCGGCATCGACGTGAAGCGTATGCAATGGGCGGCGTTCGTGCTCGTCGGGCTGTTCGCGGGCCTTGCCGGCGCGCTGTTCGCTTTCTCCAAAGGCAGCATCTCCCCGGACAGCCTGCACGTCGGCAAGTCGGTGGATGCGCTGGTGATGGTGCTGCTCGGCGGCGTGCAGACGATCTCGGGCCCGATCGTCGGGGCCGTCACGTTCACCTGGCTGCACGACACCGTGGCGCGCAACACCGACTACTGGCGCGCAACGCTTGGTGCCGTGATCCTGATCCTCGTGCTGCTGTTCCCGATGGGGATTGCGGGCTTCATCCGCAATCTCGTGCAGCGCGACCGTCATGAAAAGGTGGCGGCATGAGCCTGCTTGAAGTCAAGGGCCTGGGCAAGTCGTTCGGCGGCGTGCGGGCGGTGGACGGCATCGATTTCCACCTGGCGGCCGGCGAACTGCTGGCGCTGATCGGCCCGAACGGCGCCGGCAAGTCGACGACGTTCAATATGGTCAACGGCCAGTTGCGCTGTGACAGCGGGTCGATCCGACTGCATGGCCAGGAGCTGGTCGGACTGAAGCCGCGCCAAATCTGGCGCATGGGCGTGAGTCGCACTTTCCAGATCGCCGAGACCTTCGCTTCGCTCACGGTGGTCGAGAACGTGCAGATGGCCCTGCTCTCTGCCGACAACAAGTTGTTTTCAATGTGGCGCCCGGCTGCGGCCTACCGACGCGACGATGCGGTGCGCCTGCTCGCGCAAGTCGGCATGGAGTCGCAGGCGGATCGCCCCTGCAGCGTGCTGGCGTACGGCGACGTGAAGCGCGTCGAACTGGCGATCGCGATGGCGAACGAACCGAAGCTGCTGCTGATGGATGAGCCGACCGCGGGCATGGCCCCGAGGGAACGCAACGAGTTGATGGGCCTGACCAAGCGGCTGGTGATCGACCGCGGCATGGCGGTTCTCTTCACCGAACACAGCATGGACGTCGTGTTCGCGTATGCCGATCGCATGATCGTGCTGGCCCGCGGGCGCCTGATCGCGCAAGGCAAGCCGGCGGAAATCCGCGACCATCCCAAAGTGCAGGAAGTCTATTTCGGCAGCGGCAAGACCTTCGAAAAGCCGGGCGCTGCGGTGAAGGAGGCAGCGTGATGAGCGCCCACCACCCTTACGTCACTGTCGCGGCGCAGCCGCTGCTGAGCGCGAAGGCCCTGCAGGCCTGGTACGGCGCGGCGCAGATCCTGTTCGACGTTGACCTCGAGGTGCGGCGCGGCGAGGTCGTCGCCTTGATGGGCCGCAACGGTGCCGGCAAGTCCACGACCCTGAAGGCCATCATGGGCATGCTCTCCAAGCGCAAGGGCACGCTCGAATTGATGGGCCGCGACATCTCCACCGCGCAGCCTTACGAAGTTTCGCGCCTGGGACTGGGCTTCGTGCCAGAGGACCGTCGCATCTTCACCGACCTGACGGTGATGGAGAACCTCGCCGTCGGGCGGCAGCCGGAGCGCACCTGGCCCGAAGGACAGCCCGCTCCGGCATGGACTCCCGAGCGGCTCTTCAAGCTGTTCCCCAACCTCGGTGAGATGCGCGAGCGGCCGGGCGGCCGCATGAGCGGCGGCGAGCAGCAGATGCTCACCGTCGCGCGCACGCTGATGGGCAATCCTTATCTGGTGCTGCTGGACGAACCGTCCGAGGGCGTGGCCCCCGTGATCGTGGAGCAGATGGCCCACATGATCCTGGAGCTCAAGGCCCAGGGCGTGAGCATCCTTTTGTCCGAGCAGAACATGCACTTCGCCGAGCTGGTCTCCGATCGGGCTTACGTGCTCGAAAAGGGCCAGATCCGCTATCAGGCTTCGATGGCCGAACTGGCCGACAACGACGAAGTCAGGCGCAACTACCTCAGCGTCTGAGCCTGTTTCACGAGAGTCATCACCGCAGTCCTCATCAACCCCCCAGGAGTCTCGCCATGCAAACCCTTGACCGTCGCCTCTTCCTGCGCTCCGGCGCGCTCGGCCTCGCGGCCACCGCACTTCCATTCGGCTCGCTCCTGGCGGCCGGCAACAAGATGAACACCGGCTCTTCGGCGGCGCTCATCGTCGTCGACGTGCAGAACTGCTTCGTGCCGGGCGGCACGCTGCCGGTCGGCAAAGGTGACGAGGTCGTGCCCGTCATCAACCGGCTCGGCGCGGCCTTCGCGAATGTGGTGATGACGCAGGACTGGCACACGCCGGGCCATGCGTCATTTGCCAGCACCTACCCGGGCAAGAAGCCGTTCGAGATGACCAAGCTCGCGTACGGCCAGCAGGTGCTGTGGCCGGACCATTGCGTGCAGGGCACGGAGGACGCATCGCTCCACAAGGATCTGAAGATCCCGCACGCCCAGATGATCATCCGCAAGGGCTATCACAAGGACATGGACAGCTACTCGGCGTTCGAGGAAGCCGACCACAAGAGCTCCACCGGCCTGGCCGGGTACCTGAAGCAGCGCGGCATCAAGACGGTGTTCGTCACGGGCCTGGCGACCGACTTCTGCGTCGCCTGGACGGCGATGGACGCGCGCAAGCTCGGCTTCGAGACCTACGTCGTCGAAGACGCGACACGCGGCATCGACCTGAACGGATCGCTTGCCGCGGCGTGGAAGCAGATGACGGCCAAGGGCGTCAAGCGGGTCCAGTCGGCCGACATCCTGGGCTGACGGGCAACAACTACCGCCGCGGCATCGTGCCTTCGCCCAAGCAAGCTGGACATCGGCGACTTTATCGTGGAATATGGCCCGAAGAACCACAACGGTTCCAATTTCGTCGAGCTGGAGATGTATACGGCAAACGGGGACCTGGTGCGATGACTTGCGGCGCCGTCACTCTGAGTGTCAACCAGCGCACGCACGTCGTGTCGGCGGCCGCTGGGGCGTCGCTGATGCACGTGTTGCGCAACGACCTCGGGTTGAATGGCCCGAAATACGGCTGCGGTCTCGGCGAGTGCGGGGCTTGCACGGTGCTGGTGGAGGGCGTCGCAGCGCGCTCGTGCGTGATCCCGGCCGCGGGCATCACGGGCCGCGAGATCACGACCCTCGAAGGCCTGGCCGATGAGGGCGTGTTGCACCCGGTGCAGCAGGCCTTCATCGACGCGCAGGCGGCGCAATGCGGCTACTGCCTGAACGGCATGATCATGATGGCCGTGGCGCTGATCTCGCGCAATGCCAACCCGAGCGAAGTAGACGTACGTCGCGAACTTTCGGCTAATTTGTGCCGCTGCGGCACGCACCTGGAAATCATCCACGCGGTGCTGCTCGCGGCCGGGCGCATGCGGGACGGGCACATGAGGGCGGGCGCGCAAGCATGACGCAACGCGCCGGCGAGCCCCGCACACGGGCCGACTTCCACAGCGCGCTGGGCGTGCTGCTGGTCACGCGCCAGCCGCCGCCGACAATCCCTGCGGTGCCAGGCCAGCCCGCGGCGGTCCCCGGCAACCCGGAAGAGGGCGTCGAGATCCTGGTGGCCGTGTGGGACGACGGCAGCGTCACGGCGCTCAGTGGCCACGTGGATCTGGGCACCGGCATCCGAACCGCGCTCGCGCAGATCGTGGCGGAGGAACTGGACGTTCCGCTCGCCTGCGTGGCGATGGTGCTGGGGTCGACGTCGATGGCACCCAATCAGGGCGCTACGATCGCCAGCGCCTCGCTGCAGATCCATGCCGTGCCGCTGCGCGCCGCGGCGGCGCAGGCTCGCCAGTGGCTGCGCGCCCGGGATCCCGAGGGCAAGCTGGGCCATGCCGCGCTGCTGCGCGGGCAGCACATCGAGTTGCCCCTGGTGCTCGAGACGGTTCCGAAAGATCCGGCCGGCTACACCATCGTCGGGCGCGCTGTGCCGCGTGTCGACATTCCGGCCAAGGTAGTGGGCGAACTGGTGTTCGTGCACGACATGCGCGTTCCGGGCATGTTGCACGGCCGCGTGGTACGGCCGCCGTATGCCGGCGCGGACCATGGCGACTTCATCGGCAACACGCTGGAGTCGGTGGACGAATCGTCCATCGCCCACATTGCGGGTGTTCGCGCCGTGGTCCGCGCCGGCATACGGCGGCCGTACCACGCGGCCGTGCAACATGCCCGGAACGCGCATGTCGTGCACGAA
>JANYAN010000494.1 GCA_025361305.1 Burkholderiales bacterium | reverse complement strand
GGCCCGGCCGCGCGCATCATGTCGGCGTCGACTCGCCAATCGGCGAAGGCCTTCATGCGCGTTTCGTTTTCGGCCTCGTACCCCATGCTGGTCCACACGTCGGTGGTCACCAGGTCTGCGCCACGGCACGCATCCATCGGGTCCTTGAACACCCGGTAGCTGTCGCGGCTGCGGATGCCGGCCACGGCCTGGTCAACCTCGTATCCGCTGGGCGTGCTCACGTGGACGGTAAATCCCAGCAGGTCGGCCGCCTGCAGCCAGGTGTTGGCCATGTTGTTGCCATCGCCGACCCAGGCCACGGTCTTGCCCTTGATCGAGCCGCGATGCTCGATGAAGGTAAATATATCGGCCAGGATCTGGCACGGGTGGAATTCATTGGTCAGGCCGTTGATGACCGGCACCCGCGAGTGCGCGGCAAAGCGGTCGATCTTGTCCTGGCCAAAGGTGCGGATCATTACCAGGTCGACCATGCGGCTGATCACCTTGGCGCTGTCCTCGATCGGCTCGGCGCGGCCCAGTTGGCTGTCGCCCGTGGTCAGGTGCACCACGCTGCCCCCGAGTTGGTACATGCCGGCCTCGAAACTCACCCGCGTGCGGGTAGATGCCTTCTCGAAAATCATCGCCAGCGTCCTGTCCGCCAGCGGATGGTACTTTTCGTAGGACTTGAATTTCTTCTTGATGATGGCGGCCCGTTCGAACAGCCAGCCATATTCGTCGGCCGTGAGGTCACTGAACCGCAGGTAGTGCCGCAAGCCCATGGCCGGCCCGCTCATGCCTCTTGCGCGAGGAACTCGCGCACCAGCGGTGCCAGCAGGGCGACGATCTCGTCGGCCTGCGCTTCGGTCAGGATCAGTGGCGGGACCAGCCGGATCACGTTGTCAGCGGTCACACTGATGAGCAGCCCGGCTTCGGCCGCGCGCGCGGTCAGCACTCCGCAGGGCCGCGCCAGTTCGACACCGATCATCAGGCCCTGACCGCGGATCTCGGTCATGCCGTCCAGCGCCCCCAGTTCGCGTGCCAGGGCTGCCTTGAGGTGAGCGCCCACCCGTGCCGCGTTTTCCAGCAAGCCGTCTTCTTCCATGATGCGGATGGTTTCGATGCCCGCCCGCATGGCCAGCGGGTTGCCACCGAATGTGGTGCCATGGTTGCCCGGCTGGAAGATGTTGGCGGCCTTCGGCCCGGCCACCACGGCGCCCACGGGCACGCCAGAGCCCAGACCCTTGGCCAGCGGCATGACGTCGGGCTTGATACCGGCCCACTGGTGCGCGAACCACTTGCCGGTGCGGCCCATGCCGCACTGCACCTCGTCGATCATCAGCAGCCAGTCCCGCTGGTCACACAGCTGGCGTACCTGCTGCAGGTATTCGATACGCATGGGATTGACGCCGCCCTCGCCCTGGATGGTTTCGAAGAACACGGCGACCACGTCCCTGTTGCCTTCGGTAGCGGCCTTGAGCGCCGCGATGTCGTTCAGGGGAACGCGGATGAAGCCCTCGACCAGCGGGCCGAAGCCCTTCTGGACCTTTTCGTTGCCGGTGGCCGAAAGCGTGGCGATGCTGCGGCCATGGAATGCTTTCTCGTACACCACGATCTGCGGCCGCTCGATGCCGCGATCATGCCCGTACTTGCGCGCCAGCTTGATCGCCCCTTCGTTGGCTTCCAGGCCCGTGCAGCAGAAGAACACGTTGGTCAGGCCCGACAGTTCGACCAGCTTGGCGGCAAGCACTTCCTGGCCGGGTACGTGGTAATAGTTGGAACTATGGATTATTTTGCTCAGCTGGTCCTGCAGCGCTGGCACCAGCCTGGGGTGGTTGTGGCCCAGGGTGTTCACCGCGATGCCGCCGAGCGCGTCGAGGTATTGCTTGCCATTGACGTCCCATACGCGCACGCCCTGGCCATGCGACAGGGCGATCGGCACCCTGCCGTAGGTGTTCATCACGTGGGGCGACGCTGCCTCAATGAATGCCATTCATTTCTCCAGTGAGCCGGCGCCGGGCCGGCATGCGCGCAATCAAAAACAAAGCGGCTCAACGCGAGTTGAGCCGTTGAGGCCCGATTTTAGGCACAGAGCCAGCTGGCCTTGCTTGACAATTCCGCATCACTGCGATGCGTTGCCGGCGGGCTCAAGTCTTATACAAGATACAATATTTGTGCACCGCAGCATCGGGACAATCCCGCGTGCCCTGGCGCGTCGAACCGCCGCCCTCCGATGGTCTTCAGAACTGCCAAGCATCATGTGTTCATCCTGGGGGTCACCCGGGAGGGCAAGGCCTTTCGCCCCAGCGACTGTGCCGAGCGGCTGGCCGGCGTGATGAGCCAGTTTCGCCCGGGCGGCGCACGTCTGCAGAGCCACCTGAGCTATTCGCCGTGGTGCGTGCCGCGCGTGGTCAACGGAGTGAAATGCGTGCTGGTCGACCCCGAATTGCGCGCGCACGAGGTCATGGCCTGGGATTTCGTGATGAACTTCGCCAGGGACAACGACCTGCAGGTCATGGACCACAGCCACGCCCACACCAATGAGTGAGGGCGAAAAGCAAAAAAGCCGTCGGATGACGGCTTTTTTGCTTTTGCTGGCAGCGCACCCGTTTCAAACGGCGGCTTCCTGAGTGTTCAGGAACCCGGGCTGTTTGCCTGAATGTCAGGCGGCAGGCTGGGCCAGGGCTTTCACCTTGGCCGACAGGCGGCTCTTGTCGCGAGACGCCTTGTTCTTGTGGAAGATGCCCTTGTCGGCCACGGTATCCACGATGCTCTGTGCCTTGGCGAAGGCCTCGGTCGCCTTGGCCTTGTCGCCGGCAGCGACGGCTTTTTCGACGTTCTTCACCGCAGTGCGGTACTTCGAGCGCAGGGACGTATTGGCTGAATTCAGCTTGACGTCCTGGCGTGCGCGTTTACGGCCCGACGCCAGGCGCGGGTTCTTTTTCTTGGGTTTGGCTGATGCCATGAGTGTGTCCTTCGGTGTCTGAGGATGATGCCAGCAAAGCTCTCCATTATAGGCGATCCGGTTTGTCCTGTGCCGGGCACCGGTTCGGGCGCGGCGCGGGGGATACACTCGCGCCGGTGAGCCTTTTCAAAGCCGTCTCTACCGTCTCCCTGCTGACTCTGGCTTCCCGGATCACCGGCCTGGTGCGTGACCTGCTCATGGCTGCGACTTTTGGCGCAACAGCGCTGACCGATGCATTCAATGTCGCCTTCCGGATTCCCAACCTGTTCCGGCGCCTTTTCGGTGAAGGCGCTTTCAGCCAGGCCTTCGTCCCGGCGCTGGCGCATTCGAAGGAGACCGACGGCGATGCGGCAACCCACCGCCTGATCGACAGCGTTGCCACCGTGCTGGCGTGGGCGCTGCTGCTGACCTGCACGGTCGGCGTGGCGGCTGCGCCGGTCCTGGTCTGGGCGCTGGCCAGCGGCCTCAAGCAGAGCCCGCACGGGTTCGATGCGGCCATACTGATGACACGCTGGATGTTTCCCTATATCGGCTTCATGTCGATGGTCGCGCTCTCAGCAGGCATCCTCAACACCTGGAAACGATTTGCCGTGCCGGCGGCGACGCCGGTGCTCCTGAACCTGTCGATGATCGCCGCGGCATGGCTCGGCGCGCCGTGGTTTCGCAGCATGGGAATCGAGCCGATCTATGCCATGGCCGGCGGCGTGATGCTGGGCGGCGTGCTGCAGCTGGCGGTGCAGGTCCCGGTCCTGAGACGCCTGGGCCTTCTGCCCAGCATCGGCCTCAGCTGGGCCCGGCTTCGTCAGGCGTGGGCCGATCCCGGCGTGCGCAAGGTCACCGGCATGATGGCGCCGGCGTTGCTGGGCGTCGGCGTGGCCCAGATCTCGCTGATGATCAACACGCAGATTGCGTCCTGGCTTGGCCCGGGCAACGTGACCTGGCTCGACTACGCGGGCCGGCTGATGGAGTTTCCGACGGCAATGCTCGGCGTCGCGCTCGGTGTCGTCCTCATGCCGCAGCTGGCCAGCGCGCGCGCGACGGGCGATGCGCAACGCTATTCCGCCATGCTCGACTGGGGCTTGCGCCTGGTGGTCCTGCTGGCCGTACCCTGTTCGGTGGCCCTACTGGTGTTCAACGTGCCCCTGGTGGCCACTTTGTTCCACTATGGCGCTTTCAAGGACAGTGATGTGCAACAGGTCGCGCTGGCGCTTGCGGCCTATGGCGCCGGCCTGGTGGGCCTGGTCGCGGTCAAGATCCTGGCGCCTGGCTTTTACGCCAACCAGGACATGCGGACGCCGGTGCGCATCGCCATCGTTGTGCTTGTCATCACGCAGCTGCTCAACATCGCGCTGGTGCCGTGGTTACGGCACGCAGGCCTGGCCTTGTCGATCAGCCTTGGGGCGTTGATCAACGCGGTCTGGCTGCTGGTTGGCCTGATGCGGCGCGGCAGCTACAAACCGTTGCCCGGCTGGGGCCTGCTCATCCTGCAAGTGATCGGCGCGACTGCCCTGCTGGCGGTTTTTCTGATGTGGGGTGCTGCCAGCTTCTCGTGGACGGGCCTGGGCATGCACCGATTGCAACGTGCCGGCCTGATGGCCGCGATGCTCGCCGGATCGGGCGTGATCTACTTCGTGGCGCTCTGGGCCGCGGGCGTGAAACTGCGGCACTTTGTCGCACGCTGACGCAACCCCACCCGGCGCAGAGCTTGACGGGTTCCGGAGCCTCCATTACAAAGAAACATGCTGCTGAACCTGTCCGCGCCGACACCGCTCGAGTACTTCACGTCGCTGGTGCACAGCGACGATCAGTTCCCGCTGCTGGAGGCAGCCGCCAGCCTGGCCCAGGACGAATACCCCGATCTCGATGTACAGCAGGTCCTGGGCGATATCGACCAGTTGCTGGCACGGGTCAAGCGTCGCCTGCCGGCCGATGCGGCGCCGCTACAGCGGTTGCGCGTGCTCAATCAGTTCTTCTTCCGCGACCTGAGCTTCGGCGGCAACGTCAACGATTACGGCGACCCCGACAACAGCTACCTCAATGTCGTGCTGCGCACGCGCAGGGGCATCCAGATATCCCTGGCCGTGTTGTGGATCGAGCTAGCGCAGGGCCTGGGGCTGCATGCGCGAGGCGTGTGCTTTCCCGGCCACTTCATGGTCAAGGTCAATCTGCCCAAGGGCCAGGTCGTGATCGACCCGTTTTCCGGGCAATCCCTGTCGCGAGAGGAGTTGTCCGAGCGGCTGGAGCCTTACAAGCGGCGCAGCGGCCTGGTCGATGAGTTCGAGGTACCGCTGGGCCTGTACCTGCAGGCGGCGCCGCCGCGCGACATCATCGCCCGCATGCTGCGCAACCTGAAAGAAATCCACCGGGCCCAGGAAGACTGGCAAAGGCTCATCGCGGTGCAGGATCGGCTGGTAGTTCTTCTGCCCGATGCATGGGCCGAATACCGGGACCGCGGGCTGGCCCACGCCGAACAGGGCCACTGCGGGCTCGCCGTGATCGACCTCGAGACCTATCTGATCCACGCCCAGGATGCGCTGGACATCGACGTGATCGCCGACCGCGTGGCCGATCTGCGCCGTGCGCGTAACTGACGCCCGGCGCGCCCGGCTCGGTTCAGGCCGGGGCCGAACGCGGCCGGACCATGATGGCGATCAATGCAAGGGCGCTGAAGACGATCCCGGCAAGGAAGGTGGCTGGTGCCCCCCATTGGTCCCAGAGCAGGCCGGCAATTCCGCTGGCCAGCAGCATGGCGACACCGCTGAGCAAGTTGAAGAACCCGAATGCCGTGCCGCGCAGGTCAGCAGGGGCGGTATCGGTCACCATGGTGGCCAGCAAACCCTGGGTCATCGCCATATGCAGGCCCCACAGGCCGATCCCGGCCCAGAGCGCAATGCCCGAATCGGCTGCGGCCAGCAGTCCATCGGCTGCAACCAGCACGAGCAGGCCACCCGCCAGCAACGCGCGGTGGCTCACCTGGTCCGACAGCCTGCCGAATGGATAGGCGCCCAGCGCGTACACCAGGTTCATCGCGATCAGCACCAGCGGCACCCACGCCAGTGCCAGTCCACCTTGCTGGGCCCGCAGGATCAGGAAAGCTTCGGAAAACCGGGCAAGGGTAAATATCGCGCCCACGGCGCAGACCCACCAGTAGGCCGGGCCCAGTCGACGCAGGCTTTCACGGCGGATCGGGTTCACGCGCCGGTTCGTGGGCACACGCGCAGGTTCCTGAACGCCGAACAACAGCAAGGCCACCGCCAGGAAAGCCGGTATCACGGCAACCCAGAACACGGTGCGAAAGTCGTTCGCCCACAGCAGCATGGCGCCGATAGCCAGCAACGGCCCAAGAAAGGCGCCCACCGTGTCCAGCGACTGGCGCAGGCCGAACGCCTCGCCGCGCTGCTCAGGCGGCGCGATATCAGCGACCAGTGCATCGCGCGGCGCGCCCCGGATTCCCTTGCCCATGCGGTCGATCAGGCGGGCGGTCACTATCCAGCCTGACGTCGTGGCCAGGGCGAACAGGGGCTTGGACAGCGCGCCCAGCCCATACCCCATCACGGCCAGCGGCTTGCGCTTGCCCCACCAGTCGCTCAGCGGCCCGGAAAACACCTTGACGATCAGCGCCGTGGCCTCTGCCGCGCCCTCGATCAGGCCGACCACCAGCACGCTGGTTCCGAGCGCGGTCACCATGAAGACCGGCAGCAGGCTGTGAATCAGCTCGGACGAGACGTCCATCAACAGACTGACAAAGCCCAGCACCCAGATGGCCGCCGGCAATCGGGCGGGTGCAGGCGGGGCCGGGTTCATGGGCAGAAGTTGTGCATCAGTCGACCACGGCAGGCGCGCCGGCTCCGCGCGCCGCGATCGTGCCGATCTGATAGACCGTTTCGCCGCCCTGGCGCAGCGTCAGGGCCGTGGCCGCGCTATGCGCCGCGTCGACCACCACCACCATGCCGATGCCGTTGTTGAACGTGCGGTTCATCTCGTGATCGGATATGGCGGCGGTTTGCTGCAACCAGGCGAACAGTTCCGATTGGGGCCAGTTGCCCTTCTTCAGGTGGGCAGCCAGGCCCTCGGGCAGCACCCTGGGGATGTTTTCCAGCAGGCCGCCGCCGGTTATATGGGCCAGGGCCTTGATCGGGTGCGCCGCCAGCGCGGCCAGTACGCTCTTGACGTACAGCCGCGTCGGCTCCATCACCGCCTGACGGAACGGCTTGCCATCCAGCGTCGCGGGCAGGTGGGCGCCGGCGCGCTCGATGCACTTGCGCACCAGCGAAAAACCGTTGGAGTGCACACCGCTGGACGCCAGGCCCAGCACGACGTCACCGGGTTTGACGTCCGCGCCCGTCAGGATCGCAGACTTTTCCACGGCACCGACGGCAAACCCCGCCAGGTCGTATTCCCCAGCCGGGTACATGCCGGGCATTTCCGCAGTCTCGCCACCGATCAGCGCGCAGCCCGACAGTTCGCAGCCGCGGGCAATGCCGCCGATCACGGCCGCCGCCGTATCCACGTCCAGCTTGCCGCATGCGAAGTAATCCAGGAAGAACAGCGGCTCGGCGCCCTGCACCAGCACATCATTGACGCTCATGGCCACCAGATCGATGCCCACGGTGTCGTGCATGTTCCACTCGAAGGCCAGCTTCAGCTTGGTGCCCACGCCGTCGGTGCCGCTGACCAGGACCGGCTCGCGGTACCGTTTGGGCACTTCGAACAGGGCCCCGAAACCGCCGATCCCGGCCAGTACGCCGTCCCGCAAGGTCTTGCGCGCCAGTGGCTTGATACGCTCGATCAGTGCATCGCCCGCATCGATATCGACACCGGCGTCTTTGTAGGAAAGGGGGGATTGCGGCATGCGGAAAGGGTTTCAGGGACGGACGTCGAGCCAAGCCCGATAGAATTTGTCCAGATTTTAGCTGCGGCATGACTTTTGCCCGCGGGCACATGCCGTCCCTCACCGGCAGCAAGGCGATTAACGGCGAGACCCACAAGCATGCAATTCACCCGCACTCAAAAACAAGCCGGCGCCTGGACGCTGATCGCACTGCTGGTCGTGCTGGCGCTCTGGTCGCTGGGCGCCGTGCTGACGCCATTCGTCGTGGCGGCCGTGTTCGCCTATGCGCTGACGCCGGTGGTGGACCGGATCGACCGGCTGAGCCACCGACGCGTGCCGCGCTTCGTGGCGGTGATCATCGTCGAACTGCTGTTCATCCTGGCCCTGGCAGGCCTGGTGCTGATGATCGTGCCGGTGCTGATCAAGGAAGTGCCGCTCATGCAGGCGCAGTTGCCCGCCCTGCTGGACAAGGTGGACGCCACGCTGTCGCCCTGGCTGGCCGATTTCGGCATCACGGTCTCGCTGGACATGGCGACGATCAAGGCCCAGGTCGTCAAGTACCTCAGCGCCAACTCCGCAGGTGCGGCTTCTTCGGTGCTTTCCTCGCTCAAGCTCGGCGGCAGTGTGGCGCTGACGGTGATTGGCAATGTCGTGCTGATCCCGGTCGCGCTGTTCTACCTCTTGCTGGTGTGGAAACCCACGGTGGCACGCGTGCTGGAACTCGTGCCGCCGCGCGTGCGCCCCTCATTCGATTCCTTCACCCATGAGGCCGACCAAGTGCTGGGCCAGTACCTCAGGGGCCAGCTGCTGGTCATGTTGACCATGGCCACCTTCTACAGCATCGGACTGAGCTTGTTCGGCCTGGACCTGGCCCTGGCCATCGGTGCCTTTACCGGGCTGGCGATGTTCGTTCCTTACGTGGGCTTCGGCATCGGGCTGGTGCTGGCCACACTGGCCGGGCTGCTGCAGTTCGCCTCTGCCAAGGCGCTCGTGATGGTGGCCGTGGTGTATGGCACGGGGCAGGTCGTCGAAGGTTTCTATTTCACGCCGCGACTGGTGGGTAAACGCATCGGCCTGCACCCGCTGGCAGTAATCTTCGCGCTGCTGGCATCGGGCCAGCTGTTCGGTTTTGTCGGCGTGCTGGTGGCCCTGCCGGCCAGCGCCGTGCTGCTGGTGGCGATCCGCCGGGTGCGCGCCAGCTATCTGGCCAGCAAGCTGTACCGGGGATGAAGCAGATCGCGCTTGACATCGGTTTGGCGCGCGCGCCCACGCTGTCCGGCTTCTTTGCCGGGCCGAACGAGGGCGTGCACCGGCACTTGCAGCTGTGGGCGGGAAGCCCGACACGGTCGCCCGTTCCCACGTACCTGTGGGGTGCCAATGGCAGCGGAAAGACGCACTTGCTGATGGCGGTGGCTGAGTCGCTGCGCGAACAAGGTGCCCAAACCGGCTGGCTCGACCCGTCCGTGCACGAGCCACCCGACTTCAACGACGGCTGGGCGGTTGTCCTGCTGGACGACGTGCAGCTTTACACCGCTGTGCAGCAGCACGCAGCCTTCAACTGGTTCGTCAATGCACAGGCGCTGCAGCGCGGCGTGCTGGCCGCCGGCGCGTTGCCACCGGCCGACCTGAAACTGCGGGAAGACCTGCGCACGCGCCTGGCCTGGGGCCACGTGTACCAGCTGCAGGTGCTGAGCGAACCGGAGCGCCGCGCCGTATTGCGCCAGCAGGCCGATGCGCGCGGCGTTTTCCTGGGCGACGAAGTGATGGACTTCATGCTCACACGCTTCTCGCGCGACCTCGGGCACCTGGTCGAACTGCTCGACCAGCTTGACCGCTACGCGCTGCAGACCAAGCGGGCCATCACCATCCCGCTGATCAAGTCCATGCTGGAGAGCCAGTGACCCCCAGGACCCGGCTCGCCCTGTTCGACCTCGACCACACGCTGCTGCCGATCGACTCGGACTATTCCTGGGGCGTCTTCACCAATGACATCGGCTGGACCGACCCGTTGGCGTTCAAACACCGCAACGACGAGTTCTACCAGCACTACAAGGCCGGCACGCTGGACATCCACGACTACGTGCGCTTTGCCACCGAGGCGCTGCGGCTGCAGGGCCAGGCTGCGGCCGAGCAGGGGCACGCCCGCTTCATGCGCGAAGTGGTCGAACCGGCGCTGGTGCCGCAGGCGCTCGCGCTGGTTCAGCGACACCGCCTAGACGGAGACGTCGTGGTGATCGTCACCGCCACCAACGAATTCGTGACGCGGCCCATCGCCCGGGCTTTTGGCATTGATGACCTTATCGCCGTCGAGCTCGAGCGCGGCGCGGACGGCTGGATCACGGGTGAGATCCATGGCACGCCGTCCTCGCGCGATGGCAAGGTCACCAGGGTCCGGCAGTGGCTGGCGGCTCGGGGACTGGCCTGGGGCGACGTAGAGAGCACCTTTTATTCCGATTCCATCAACGACCTGGCCCTTCTGGAAAAGGTCGATCACCCGGTGGCAACCAACCCCGACGCCGCCCTGCGCCAAATCGCAAGTGAACGCGGCTGGCGCATACTGGACCTGTTCGAAAAGAAATGATCAAGAAATTCATCGACAAGCTGCTGGACAAGGCCACTGGTGGCACCCGCGGCAAGGCCCGCTTTGGCAAGCGCGAGGAAGTGGGCCCCCAGGACCACGGCATCGACCCGTCGCTCGTGGACGAGCGCGCCCTGAACGTGGTGCATACGCTCAAGGAAGCCGGATACAGAGCCTACATCGTGGGCGGAGCCGTGCGCGATCTCCTGGTCGGGTTGCGACCCAAGGACTTCGACGTGGCCACGGACGCAACGCCCGAGCAAGTCAAGAGCCTGTTCCGGCGCGCCTTCATCATCGGGCGGCGTTTTCGCATCGTCCATGTGGTCTACGGGCGCGGCCGTGAGCATGAGGTGATCGAGGTCTCCACGTTCCGCGCGTACATGGACAACGCGGCGGCCGAGCAGGTGGCCGGAAACGAGAAGACCAGCAAGAGCGAACTGGCCGGCATGAAGCATGCCGTCGACTCCACCGGGCGGGTGCTGCGCGACAACGTCTGGGGTCCGCAGGAAGAAGACGCCACCCGGCGCGACTTCACCATCAACGCGATGTACTACGACCCCGAGACGCAGACTGTGGTCGATTACCACGGCGGCCTGCGTGATGCAAAGAAACGCGCCATTCGCATGATCGGGGACCCGGCCACACGCTACCGCGAAGACCCGGTTCGGATCATTCGCGCGGTGCGGTTCGCGGCCAAGCTCAACCCGCTGGGATTCAAGCTCGACGGCAAGACTGCTGCACCGCTGGTGGGCTGCCAGGCCCTGCTGGCCGACGTGCCGCAGAGCCGCCTGTTCGACGAGATGCTCAAGCTCCTGCAGACGGGCCACTCGCTGGCCACGATCGAGCAACTCAAGGTGCTGGGCATGGCGCGCGGCATCTACCCGTTGCTCGATGTCGTCGTCGAGCGCGCCGATCAACCTTTCGTCAAGGCCGCGCTGCAGGACACCGACAGGCGCGTCGGCGAGGGCAAGCCGGTCGCCCCGAGCTTCCTGCTGGCCTGCGTGCTGTGGGCTGACGTCCGTGACGGCTGGGCCGCACGCCTGGAGCGCCGCCACCACCCGTTCCCCGCGCTGCAGGAAGCGATTGACGAAGTCTTCGAGTCGCGCATCGGCGATGTGTCGGGGCGTGGCAAGCTGGCTGCCGACATGCGCGAGATCTGGATGATGCAGCCGCGTTTCGACAAGCGTACCGGTAGCACCCCGTTTTCCCTGGTCGACCAGCCACGCTTTCGCGCCGCCTTCGACTTCATGCGCCTGCGTGCCGACGTCGGCGAGATCGACGTCGTGCTGGCCGACTGGTGGCAGGAATTCAGCATGGCCAGTGATGCAGTACGCGAAGACCTGGTGGGTCAACTGCGCGAGGAACAACACAAGGGCGGCGCGCGGCGCGTGCGTGTGCCGCGTCCGGCCGAACGTCCAGCTACCGAGGCCGCTGACACCCCCGTGGCTGCACCGGTGCCCGGCCCGGGCGACGGCACCGCAGATGGCCCGCCCAGGAAGCGCCGGCGCCGGCGCCGCAAGCCAGGTGCTGGCGGTGCCGACGCGGGGCCGCCAGCGGATCCTGCCGATCACTGAGCCAAGGAGCATGCATGCGCGTGCCCGTAACGGCCTATGTCGGGCTTGGCGCCAATCTCGGTGATGCCGCAGCCGCGGTGCGCTCGGCGTTGAACGTGATTGCCGCCTTGCCGCAGACCCGGCTGACGGCCCGCTCAGCCCTGTACCGCTCAGCACCGATCGACTCCAGCGGGCCGGACTATGTGAACTCAGTTGCCGAAGTGGTTACCCGCCTCACCGCCCCAGGCCTGCTGGCTTGCCTGCAGCAGCTGGAAAACGACGCTGGCCGTGAGCGCCCCTGGCACAACGCACCGCGCACGCTGGACCTGGACTTGCTCATTTACGGTGGCGCGCGCATCGACAGCCCGGCGCTGACGCTTCCGCACCCGAGAATGCACCAGCGTGCCTTCGTCCTGGTGCCGCTGGCCGAGATCGCGCCGCAGTGTGTAGCCCCGTCGCAGCTGGCGGCTGTGGCCGGCCAGGCGATTGAGCGCATGGCCAATGACCCCTAACGGCCTGGCTAGAACCAGTCGACCAGCCCGGATTGACTCGCGTTTTCGGGGTTTGAACCGGCATCGAGCACGCGCTGCAGGGCTTGCGCACTGTCCAGTCCCAATGCCTTGAGGACGCAAGCGGCGGTGGTTCCGGTGCGGCC